>JBBTAH010000057.1:0-2191 GCA_038044285.1 Nanobdellota archaeon
CAAGTGCATTTGGAGGAAATATTCTTGGAAGCATTTCTTATGTGAACCTTGAAAACATCTTTAATATGCTGCTTGCAATTTTTATACCTGCTACAATAATTGTTGCGATAAAACACTCGTTTGCATTGGCTAGAAACTAAATATTTTTTATTTAATTTTTTTTAAATTTGCCTTCGTGAATTAATTCTGAAACTGGTTTTCTTGAATTTGGATGCTCTGATTTTAGAGCCTTTTTCCATGTTACTTCTTTTTTCTTTGGGCTTAAGGCCGATGAACTTCTTGCCGTGCATATAAGGAACTAAAACGTTTGGGACTTTTATTGAACCGTCTTTTTGCTGGAAGTTTTCAAGGATTGCGACCATTGTGCGTGACGTGGCAATTGCAGTGTTGTTCAGAGTGTGGGCGAAACGGCGCTCGCCTTTTTCATCAAAGAACTTTATGTTCAATCGCCTGGCTTGAGCTTCTTCCATATTAGTTACTGAAGTTATTTCAAAATATTTTTGCTGACGCGGAGACCAGGCCTCTAAGTCTGCGCCTTTTGCTTTCAAGTCGGCTAAGTCACCAGAGCAAGATTCTAATTCTCTTATAGGAATTTTTAATTTCTTGAAAAGTTCTTTTGACAGCTTGAGAAGCTCGTCGTAATATTTGTAAGAATCTTCTGGCTTGCAGATTACGACCATTTCCTGTTTGTTGAACTGATGGGTTCTGTACAGGCCTTTTTCGTCAATGCCGTGAGAGCCGATTTCTTTCCTAAAACACATAGAGTAGGCTGGGAGTTTTATAGGAAGGTCTTTGTGATTGAGATTTTTATTTATGAACATTCCGATTATTGGGTGTTCGCTTGTTGCGATTAGGTAAAGATTCTCATCCTGGATTTTGTAAGCCATTGCCTCTATTTCTTTTTTTGAATAGACTCCGCGGAGAATTTCCTCGCGAATCATTAGCGGCGGCTCAACGTAAGTATAACCTTTTTCAACCATGAAATCGCGCGCGTAATTTATGAGCGCCTGATTTAACAATGCTAAATCGCCTTTCAAAACATAGAAACCATTTCCGGACAAAGAGATTGATGCGTCAAAATCCGCTAGGCCTTTTTCTTCAAGGAGCTGCGCGTGATTTTTTATCTCAAATGCTGGAACTATTGGCTTGCCAATTACCTCGCGCACGACATTTTGCGAAGAATCTTTTCCTATTGGGACTGACTTGTGTAGGATATTTGGTATTTGCAAAAGTTTTTGAATTATATCGTCGTGCAGAATAGATATTATTTGCTCAATATCGGATATTTCTTTGGGAATATCTTTTGCTTTTTGCAGCAGTTTTTTTGCGTCTTTGTTGGATTTTTTTGCGTCTGCAATTTGTTTTGACAAAGTGTTGCGTTCTGCGCGCAGTTCGTCTGCCCGACCTCTCAATTTACGCCATTCATCGTCCTTCCTCTTAATTTCATCAACTAAAGGCAATTTTTCATTCTGAAATTTCTTTTTTATGTTTTCTTTGACTTTATCAGGATGTTCTCTAATGAGATTTATATCAATCATGAGAAAGTGTGTGGGAGTTATTATTTAAATATTCTGAATAATTTGTTGGGATACTAGTTGATGCGTCTAAATAATTATGTTCCGTAGAAATCCTTGCGAGGGTGCTCGTGACCTTCGCTTAGACGCTCGTGCAAATCTTTGATATGTTTTTTGCCTTCATCCTGGAGCGCTTTTTTGCTGAAGTTGTCGCGCACGAGCATTGATGCCATGAAGTCGCCTCCTAGGAAGTGCGGCATTATGACGTAGTCTGCGCCTGCTTTGTATAATTCAATTGCACTTTGTATTTCGTGGGAAGTTGGAATGAATATTACATTCTTGTTTTGTATTGCCTTTAGAACTGAGAGGTTTGTACCATATTCTGGAATTGTTGATATTATTATTTTAACTTTGTCGAGGTTCAGGCTTCTTAGAAGCTCTGTGTCATTGACGTCGCCGTAAATGCAATTAATTCCCCTTCTTGAAAGATTGAGAATAGTTATTGGATTGTAGTCTATTATTAAGTACTTCTTTTTCGCTAGTGTGAATGCTTTGAGCAGGTTGAAGCCAACGCGGTTGTATCCGAGAAGGATCACATCATATATTTCTCCTTTTGGCATTTTGCTAAGCTCGTGGCGCCTGCCATCAAAAATATTCAGGAATTTTGACAATGATTC
>JBBTAH010000058.1:0-3133 GCA_038044285.1 Nanobdellota archaeon
CTCTAAAAAGGCAAGATTTTGTAGTTTCAAACTTCTCTTAGAGAATTTTGAGTAATTTTGCAAAATTCTCTTAAGAAAGATACTATCAGCTTATCAGGATAAGTGTGACTTAAAGCACGAAGTTCTATTTAATCAAGATTATCAATAATATTCTTAGTAAATATGGATTTTAGTTTTGAAACTACAAAATAATACAAGCAATTAATTATTAATAAGTAAACTACTTTCTAAGCTTAAGTCTCTTCCTTGCAAGCGCTTCAGTCTCGTCAATCTCTGTACGCTCTGCCTCTTCGGCTATGCGAGCTTCTTCAAAAGTAGTTTTCATACCTTCACGAGTCGCCTCAAATTGAGCGGAAGTAATCTTACGAACAAAGGCGCGCATAAACAATAACACAAATACAGCAAGAATAAACAAAGCGTAATGAGCATACTTCAAGAAATCAGGAACAGCAGTTGACGCACCAGATATAGAAACAATTCTATACAACATAAAACCAGCGAAGGCAATCCAAAGCGCATAAACAAAAAGCTTCGCAACCCACTTCTGGCTAATTCCAGACTTTCTTACATTAAGCAAATCATAAGAAAAGAACATCAAAAGCAAAAACGGAACAGCAGCCCCTAAGACAAAACCCAAAGCAGAGTAAGCAAACAATGTAGTCTTAATCTCCTCAACTTTAAGATAAGCAGTCGCAAGCAGAGTAATAACTACACCCATAATCCAACGAAGCCATCCCTTGTTCTCACCACTAAGACCAGGTAAACGGTCAACAAGAGTCATAACAAACATCAAAACAATAAATGCAAATAAAACACGAACAGTATTATCATTTAAATCACCGCTCTGCCACTGATCAGCAATATCTTTAAAGAAATTAGATTGCGCAGAAACGACATTCGCAAACAAAAGACTAGCCAAAAGCAAAGAGACTAAAACAAAAAAAGGACGATTAAAGGTTAATCTCATACTCTGTTCAACCCCTTTGCTCTTTGAATTCTATTCCTAATAGCCTCAACATTTTTAGCCTTCTCATCGCGCAAAGCAGCGCGAGTTGCAGCATCTTCTTGAACAAGCTGTGTCAAAGACCGCATTTGATCTTTCATAGCCCATTTAACAAAAAACGGTGTTGCAAAAACCACTACCAAAGAAAGTCCTACAAGAATCCAATGACCCCACTCAACAAAAGCAGAAGCACTAGCTCCTCCTACAGACAAAACCTTATAAACAAAATAAATCCCAAAAACAGCCCACAAACCACGAATAACCCAAATCTTGCCAGAAGCACTGCGAATATTACTAACAACAGAAGCAGTAAAGAAAACCATAATCAAAAGAGGCACAATGCCTCCAAGAACAAAACCAAGAGCAGAATAGGAAGAAACAACAACCGCCAACTCAGAAGCCGAGATATAAGCAGTAGCCAAGAAAGTAACAGCCAAACTTAAGAAAAACCTCAAAGCATTTTTATCTTTAAATCCGGGGAACTTATCTAAAACACCAAAGATAAGAATCCAAACAATGATAAAAATGAAAAACTTAGCCACACCAAAAGAATATCCATTGCCTTGGTTCCAGTCAGAGCCTATGCTCTTGGCAAAATCAATGACCGGGTCAAATATGGATTGTGCAGAAACAAATACAGCGCTAAAAACTGAAATAAGCATCAAAGAAAGCAAAACAAAACCCAAACTCTTTTTCTGAAACATGCACGATAGAAATACCTTTAGTATTTAAATATTTCGTCAGATAATCAAAATAACGTCCGCTGTTTTTTATCCTCGCGAATCTAAAACAGTTTCGCCTGCGCGTTCTTCGCACGAACATCGCGCAGCTTTTGTAGCTGGTTCTCAACTCTCTCTTCTGAAAATTCATGACGAGAAACTAATATCTCGCGAATCTTCGCCTCGTCAAACTTCGGAAAAGAAACGCGCTGTTTTGAAACATTAGGCTTCTTGAAAATTTCAAAAATCTCTTTCCAGTTAAAACCCAAGTCGCCAAAACGCTCTTCAACTTCCTGAAAAATCGCGACAGGATATTTCTTGCGCCGCACAAGTTCCAAAGCTTTCTTCGGCCCTATTCCCTTCACTCCGCCTAAATTAAAATCAGTCCCAACTAAAATAGCCAGACAAATCAGCTGATCAGCAGTAATTCCTAATTGATTAATAACTCCTTCAAACTCAATCATCTCCGGCGCAATATAAACAAAACCAGAAATCGTCTTGCGCTTCCGCGCCAAAGTCAAATTCTGTATCAGGCGCGTCGCCCCAACAACTAAAGCGTCATAATCCTGCGAGCCAGCAGCCCACGCCTGCCCGTTTTTAACAAGCTCCGCTGCCTGCATCTCTCCTTCAGAAGGCGCCTGCACAACAGCAATCCCCATCACTTCAAGAAGCTCCTTGCTTTCGCGAATCATCTCATCATCTAATTTAGAAAACCCTCGCGCATATTTTCCCATCGCCCCAATATCTTCTTCAGCAACAGCCTCTTCATACTTCTCAGCCATCTCGCGCTTCAAAGCATCGCGATGCTCGTGCGTCTTGTTCTTCAGTTCGTTGTACTCGCCGTCAAAAACATAAATCAGCTTAATTCCTTCAGCAAGCAAAGCAATATTCCTGTAAAACAATCCAGATAAATGAGAAGTCACTCTTCCTTTAGAATCCATCAATGGAGTTCCGTCCGGCTGCCTTATTGAACTCAAGAATTGATAAATCGCATTAAAAGCATCAACAGCAATAGTCTTGCCTTTCAAATCCTGAAAACTAACCTCGCGCCGCGAAACCAAATCGCCTATTTGCAAACCCATAATGTTCAAACTCCTGCTCCAGATTGCATGCGAAGGCATGCTTTTTGGGAGTTTGAATAATTGAAAATTATTTTAATTTTCATATAATAACAAAATATAAGATATTAATAAATAGTATTATTCACAAAAACCATTAATTATCTATGCTCAATCCCTTCACGTTCTCTTCTTTTGTTGTCAGCATTAATCGCCTCAAGAACAGAAGGACATGCTTCTCGAGCATCAGCTCTAATCTCATTCTGCAATTCGCGAAGATAATTCCAAACCGCTTCTCTTTTCATTTCGCTGTAAGATTTAACTTCATAACCAGCAGCCCCAATCTCTCTTAG
>JBBTAH010000058.1:3143-11168 GCA_038044285.1 Nanobdellota archaeon
ACGCTAATTCTCTCGCCGGGCTCAAGTTCCGGAAATCTTCGCAAAGCAATCCTTGCAACGACCGCAACATCATAATTCAATTCACGTATCTGAGTCTCTGGTCTAAATCCGATATTAGCATCTTCAAGCTCTCCTCGCTCGTATAAATCAAAATCTTCAACAGCGTGCTCGCTAAGGCCAAGATCGTTACAAAGAGCAAAATACCTCACAGCATCTCTGCCTTCAAGCGCTACCTTGCGCTGCTTCTCAAGTTTTTCAACATCGTGACTCATGCAAAAAACAAAAACAAAGCACTTTTAAACCTTCCTTTTTCTAAAGTTTTGTTGAATCCAACTTAAAAGGTTAAGATTTTCAACAAAATATAAAAAATGAACAAGCTGAAAAAATGGCTCATTGGCGTCCTTGCAGGAACAGCATTAATAGCTGGAAGCATAGCATTAACAAGACAAAAAGAAGCTCCTCTAAAAAAAGAGCCAGTAGTTTTAGAAAAAACGATTAGTTTTGAAAATCCCCAAACAACATTAAACGACGCGTTCAATTTCTGCAAACCAGAGCATCTATCAGAAGTAATATAAGACCCAGGCTTCAAAAAATCAGACGACTACATAAGAAGCAGATTCGTAGGGCACTCAAGAAGATTAATGGAGGGATATCTCCAGCAGGCGAGAACAGGAGCGCCCGGCCACAGCCTATGCGTAGCAGATATATTTGAGGACGTCGGAGACGGCAAGAAAAAGATAGCCTTCGCAAGAGGCAGTATAACAAACTCTCCAGGAATTTTATGCTTGGCAGACTTAGAAAATTCAATATATCACGAAGACATTCATGCAAAAGAAGCAAGACACGGATACGACTTCGGAAACAGAACAATAAACGGAAAAGAACTAATAGAGCTAATCAATAAAAAAGAATTAAGAACAGAATTCCTTAGATTAACTGGCGAATTAGACGCATATGCGTCGCAAATAGAAAGGGCAAATAACACTAAACGAAAGCCTTCGCCAATGCACACCATAAGCGCAACAATAAATCTATACCACTGCTACAGCCTAATAGAAGAAGCTCTCTCTAAAAACAAATTAACTCCACTAGAAAGAGAATACGCAGAAACAAAAATAACAAGGCACAGAAGCACAATAGAAAACCTAAAAAAGTATAGATAATTGCTATAGCAATGAAAGCCTACATCGTAAACATCTCCTCAAGAACAGAAGAAGATAAAACATCCGTGCAAGTATTCGGTAGATTGGAAAACGGCAAGTCTTTTGCAGCTTTTGTAAATCAAACACCTTACTTTTTCATTCGCGAAGCAGACGAAAAAAAAATCAAGTTGCTAATTGAAAAAGCAAAAGTAGAAAAAACAAAGTTAGTAAACAAAGAAAACGAAAAAGTCATAAAAATTTCTCACGAAAGCCAGACAGAATTAAACAAAATATCAAAAGCAATTCATCAAAAAGAAATCAACACTTACGAAGCAGACCTGTCTTCTTCAATGCGTTTCATAATAGACAACAATCTCTACGGCGTCATAGATATCTCGGGAGAAACAGCACCGTCAGAAAGAGTAGATGTATTTTTCCAAAACCCATCAATAAAACCAACAACAGGAGAAATTCCTCTAAAAGTTTTATCATTAGACCTAGAATCAAGCAAAACAAACGAAGATTTATTTTGCATCGGACTCTACAGCCAAAACTTTGAAAAAAACTTTCTCCACACTGAAAAAAAAGTAGAAAAAGCAATTTCGTGCAAAACCGAAGCAGAATTATTGTCAAAAGTCCGCGAAGCAATAATCGCTTTTGACCCAGACATCATAACTGGCTGGCACGTCATTGACTTTGACTTTGACTATTTAAGAAAAAAATTTGACGAGCACAAAATCCCATTTGACTTCGGGCGCACTAATGAACGCATCAAGCTGAAAATAGAAAACAATTTCTTCAGAAGTTCAAGCGCACAAATACCTGGAAGACAAGTTTTAGACGGATTAAATCTTATAAGAGACCCATTCATCCAGGAAGCGCCGTCAATAAAAAATAAAGAATTTAAATCATACACCTTAGAAAGTGTTTCGCAAGAAATGCTCGGCGATGGAAAACTAATCGCGGGAAAAGACCGCCACGACGAAATAGAAAAGTTATACAAAACAGATTTGAAAAAACTCGTTGACTACAATATCCAAGACTGTAAATTAGCATACAATCTCCTAGTAAAAACTCCTATGCTAAACTTGGCAATAGAACGCTCAATTCTGACAGGCCTTCCATTAAACAAACTAACCGGCTCAATAGTTGCATTAGACTCGCTTTACATCAGAGAAGCAAGAAGAAAAGGAATAGTGTCGCCGACAACACATTACATAGAAAAAGCGGAACGCATCAAAGGCGGCTTCGTAATGGAGCCAAAGCCCGGAATCTATCACAACGTTTTAGTCTTGGATTTCAAGTCACTATATCCTTCAATTATCAAAACATTTAACATAGACCCGCTGTCAATGCTAGAAAAAAAAGAACACAATTCAATAGAATCCCCAAACAAAGCTTACTTCAAAAACACCGACGGGATTCTTCCGCAAATAATTGAAAAACTCCATTTTGAAAGAGAAAGGGCGAAAAAAGAAAAAAGAGAATTGTCAAGTTACGCAATAAAAATAATCATGAATTCTTTCTTCGGCGTCTTGGCATCGCCGAACTGTCGCTACTTCTCACTTAAAATGGCAAACGCAATAACTCATTTTGGCCAGCAGATAATCCAAATGACAGCGAAAAAAATAGAAGAAAAAGGATACAAAGTAATTTATTCAGACACGGATTCTGTCTTCATAGACACAAATCTTGAAAAAGAAAAAGCTCTAAAGCTCGGCGAAGAAATTCAGAATTATATAAATAAATTCTACGAGGATCACGTCAAAAAAGAATATAATAGAAAATCATATCTTGAATTGGAATTCAAAAAGCATTATCTCGCTCTGTTACTGCCAAAAATACGCAATAAAGAAACAGAAACAGGCTCAAAAAAGCGCTACGCCGGCCTAGTTGAAGAAAATCACAAAGAAAAAGTAGAAGTGACTGGATTGGAAGCAATCCGCGGCGACTGGACAGAAGCCGCAAGAGAATTTCAAATTCAGCTCCTAGAAAAAATATTCCACAAGGAAAATCCAATTTCATTCATAAAAAATTATATAAAATCTCTCCGAGACGGAAAATTGGACAATAAACTAATTTACAGAAAATCAATCAGAAAAGATTTGAAAGAATACACAAAAACAACACCCCCCCATGTAAAAGCAGCAAGACAGCTAGAAAATTTAGAATCAAACATAATTGAATATTATGTGACTGAAAAAGGGCCAGAGCCAATTCAGAAATTAAAGCACAAAATAGATTACGAGCATTACATCAAAAAGCAAATCACTCCAGTCGCTGACTCAATTTTATCTTTCTTTAACACTTCAATTGAAAAAATTCTGGGCAGCTCGCAGAAAACTCTTTTCTAAAAAATACCAAAAAAATATTCTCTTTTTTAACAACCTCATAAAAAAACAGAATGTGTTTATTCAGTTTCACACGAAACAAAACTACTTCCTTAAAGCCAGTCCTGTAAGTCTTTTCCTAACTCTTAAAGTCCGTAAAATAAATATCACTAAAATAACAATTCCCCCTCCAAGCACAAAAATAACAATCCAGAAAACAATTCGGCTTGCTTCTCTATCTTCAGGCTCGCTAGGGCCAGTAGGAGTCGTAGTCTCGTCGCCCTCATCATCGTCGCTGCTATTGCTGCATCCAGCATCCTGTAAGTCAGTTCTTCCATCTTGATCATTATCATTCAAGTCGTTGCATTCAGTAAAAACAAATTGTGCAGGTCTTGTCAATTCCAACTTAAACTTATTCGCAGCTAGCAACTCAACAACTCTAACAGTCAGTGTTCTTCCTCCTCCAAGATTAAATGTATTACTCTCACCAGATCCCAAAATAGAATTCTGCGCAGGCGTCGTACTAACTTCAATAGTCGCTTTATTATTTGATTTCAATTTCACCCCAACAAAATAATCAGCTCCTCCTATTTTAAGCTTCAATCTCTCGCGCGGAGCCAAATTAAATATAACTGATTGAGGCATCTCGTTGTCACTCAAGTCAATCGTGCTTATCCATGTGAAAGTGCTGGTCGTTCCTCCCCCACCTCCTCCAGGAGGTCCTCCACCACCAGGCGGTCCTCCACCACAACTCAGCCCTTCATCAGTCTGCCCGTCGCAATCCTCATCGCCATTTCCACAAACCTCCGTCGATGGCTGAACAGTCTGCGTGCATGGCCCAAATTGAGTTGTTCCAGGAGTAGCTCCAGCGACGCAAGTCTGTTGGCCATTAGCACAAACCCCTTGTTGCCCAGAAACAGTACAAGGTTGCACAGAACCGAGCGCACAGTACAAAGGATTTGTTGTCTGACAAGTGCAAGTAGCTGTGCAAGTAGAGCCAACAGGACAAACAGAATAACCAGTTCCATCACAGCTCTCGCCATTCTCAAAAATATTATTCCCACAAACAGCAGTCATTCCCAAAACACCTTCGTCATTATCATTAATGCCAACGCAAGCAGCATCAGCAGGAAAATCAATAAACGTATCACTATCATCATCCAAATTATTATTGCACTGCATTCTCACGCAACTGCTCGGCTGGCCGCTGCAAAGCCAGCCAGATTCAATAGTACAAGTAAAAGAACACCCATCCATTGGAATAGTATTCCCATCATCGCATTCTTCTCCTTGTTCAACAACACCGTTACCGCAAGCAATCTGCGCTGCATTATATTCATCATTGTCTTGCGCACTGTTACACCCAATGTCTTGAGGAAAGTCAATAAAGCCATCTGCATCATTATCTAAGTTATCTTGACATTGCGCCCTTGGGTTACTTTCATCATTATCTTGCGCAGAAGAACAAGAAAAGTCAGCAGGAAAGTCAATAGCCCCGTCAGGAACTAATTCATTATCAAAAGTATCAGAGCATTGCGGAGGAATTATAACAGAAGCAGTCGCATATCCGCTGTTTCCATTTGAATTCCAAGCCCAAAGTCTAAAGTAATAAGTAGCTCCAACAGTTAGTCCAGTCAAAGGATAACTACAAGTCTGAATATTGGCTCCGACATCACAAGCTAAAAAAGTAACAGCTGCAGCAAAATTAGAATCAGTGCTTCCTTCAATTCTAAATCCATTTTCATTATTTGAGTTATCAATCCAGCTAAAAATAATCTCAGTAGGAGATAGTCTTATAGAAATTCCTTTCTCAATCTCTTCTTCAAAAGTAAATAAAAAAACAACCAAAACCGCTATTAAAATAATTAATAAAATTAAGTAATTTCTAATTCTCTTTTTCATCCCGCCTCTTAACTCTTTTTTGTTTTTAATGCTTTTTATCATCCCAATCCGGCCCCCAAACCAGACGGAACCGCCGGCACAGCACAGTAAAGACTTGTAAAGCAAGCCCCATCAGAACAATCTATCAAATTATTGCAATTATTATCAATTAAATCATTGCAAATCTCAATCGCTCCAGGATTTATCGCGGCATTGTTGTCGTTGCAATCCGCAATAATTCCGCAAGTTTGAGTCCCGCCCACTCCACAGCAATTTCCCCCACCTTGCAAACTATATCCGTCAAAATCAGCATCAACACAAACAACAGCATTAACAAGCAAGAAACTACCGTCGCTTTGTTCAGTCAAGCTCCATCCATTAGGTCTAACAACTTTTATTTTATCAGTGCTGACTTGCTGCCCAAAGTGAGTTCCAAAATTAATCAATACCCCGCGCCCATTAACCATAACATAATCACCGGACCTAACAAAATCAGCTCTCGCCCCAGCAGCTCCAGGATTATTATTCAAATCAACTAAAGCAGAATACTGTAAAAAGTTTTGCGACGGGTTCACGCCAAGCCACCCATTCGGAGGAAGATAATAATTAACTCCCCCCTCATTAACAGTCCAAGTCTGAGTTTGATGATAATTCACATACAAAATAAGTCCGCTCGCATAAGTTATCTTCAATTGAGCATTCATAAAATCAGTATTATCTTTAATTGCCTGCGTCAAATCAACCATCACGCCAGAAGGATTTTTGTAAAGGATTGTCTGGGCAGTATCAAATTGTTTTTGTATCGCCTGGAATAAATAATATTCCCACACCCAATATCTCACAAAAAAGGCAAATGAATAGTCTCCAATACTTGCACTGTCCAACCACCCAACTCTCCCAAACGCAAGTGCTGAAGCACGATATTTGTCAATTGGATAACTCTCCCACGGACATGTACCAGGCATTATAATGTTCTGGTACTGCGGCGTGCATGTTGCAGGAACATTAAACCACCACCTAGATAAAAAGCCCATTCCCTGATTCACCATGATATTTCTAATATTCCCTAATTCATAATTTACAATGAGCGGAGAATTCTCTCCATTAGTTACCTCGCCTTCAATTCCATCGACAAATCCTGCCTGGAACTTCTGCGACGATAATGGCCGTTTTAACCCCTCTCCAAAAACAGGAACATTATCATAAACATTTCTTTGCTGTATATCTAAATTAATAGCATTATCAAGTGCCTGTCTAAGCGTTCTCGCATTAGTATTTGTTTCGCTATAATCTAACATAAAATCCAACTCAAGAGCTGTAGTTACATCTAAATAATCTGCATTTGGATCATAAAGCGCATCAATCTGCGACGACTGGTCTTGAGCATAAAGAGTCATCTTATCGCTCGCTAGAACTTTGGATTGAGGCGCAGCAGTGCAGTACGAATTATACCATGCATTGATAACATTACCAGAATCATCTTTAGCCAAGTTTGCAAAAGGATAAAAAGGCGAACTAGTTGGAAGCTGCCAATAGTCATTGTTATCGTAATGGTCGCGATAATTTTCATGAAGTGCAAACAAAAATCCATTGCTCTTCACATAATTTACTAAAGCCTGCATCGCAGGAGTTCCGCCATAAGAAATAGTCGGATTCCAGGGAGGAGCCAGCGAACTTGCAGGTGAAAGTGTAGGAAACCCACAGTCATATCCGTATTTCTGCCATTGGTGATAAATTATTGCCATGTTCTCCAAACCATAAGATTTTAATCTGCTGAATAAATCAATTGACTTCTCAAAATAAGTATTTCCCTGCAAAATATTCGCCCAGCTTCCTGTTCTCCAAAAATCAAACACAACCCTATTTCGCAGCCCATTAAGAAAAGGCGACGGACTATTTCTTATTTTAGGAAACAAATCCTCGACATTTAAGCTAACTGTAATATAAGCTGTATCGTCTAAAGGTGGATAGTAATTCTGCCCGGCAACATAATTAATACTATAATAATTTACAATAGAAGTCTGTGAATAAATGGAGTATAGCAATAATGGCCCACTATTTGAACCGCTAAGAGTATAATCTGGATAAGCTGAAAAGAAATATCTCGCATTTACAGGCCCGGCCTCTGTCATCGGCATACCCTCAGCATAAGGCACAACTATTTTTTCAGGATTGGGGGTTTGCTCGCTCCTGCCAAAAGAAATGCCAGCATAATTTCTCGTAGATGATGTGCTCGGATTAATAGCCCGTACCTGCACAACAAGGCTCTTTCCATAAATGCTGAAAATAAATTCCTTTTCCAAAGTTGCTCCTTCAACAAATTCTGTATAATGAAGAGTTATTTTATTATTCGCCAAAGAATGTGTCATCGTTGTAGATGCAATCTGGCTAAGTCCAAAAGGAGAAGTGATTGTTCCATCCAATTTTCTATAAATTGTTCCAGCATATCTCACAGGATAAGAATTAGTTTGTATTTCTTTAACAGTCAAAAGCCCGTCCAAAACTTCAGGACTGTTTATATTTATTTCATACTGCGTCACTGTTTGCCCTTGTGAAGAGCAAGTCAGCAGATATCTGCCAGTAGAAGTTTCATATGTAACACTATTTATGCAGGAAAATTCAGCCCCATTAGGTGCAATAGAATCTGACAAGGAAAAAACAGGCAAGGAAGG
>JBBTAH010000059.1:0-1741 GCA_038044285.1 Nanobdellota archaeon
GGCGTAAGAAATATTGAATTTTTAGAATGGCAGATTGGAAATGTTGTTTCCTCTACTTTAGCGGGGCTTTTGGTTTTGCTCGTGCCTGCGACAGTTGTTGTAGCGATAAGAAGTTTGTTTTCTGTTAGCCAGGGATAATTTTGTTTAGATGATTAATTATAAAGAAGATTGATAGATTTTGTTTACTAGCCAAAAATAGCTTATTATTCATAATTTACATACAATAATTAATAATACTTAGTTAGACATTGCTGTTATTAATATCTTAATTTATGGGTGTTTAAATAGTTAAAAAATTAAATTTTTATTAAGTTTGTTCTTTTATTACAGATTACCATGAATAATTCCTAGAATTACATCAACATATCGTCTTTAACTGAAGATCTTGTTTCTGCGAGCATTGGCCCGCGGTAGACTTCTGCGAATTCCGGAGCTGCGATTAGGGCGTGGTCGCCGAAGCCGGCAATTGTGCCTTCCATTGCATCAACTGTTTTTTTTATTTTTGAAACAGCGCGCTTGAGCTCAATTATATCTTTGCTTTTTAGCGGGCGGATATCAATGAATGCGATTGTATATCCTTCCCGAAGTGCTGTAAGAATGTCATTTATATCATCGTATTTTTTTAGAGTGAATGGCCTGATTTTTATGCGCTCTTTTCTTTCTGCTTTCTGGCTCAAATCAAGCTCTATGTACTCATCGGACCCAGAAGATTTACCAAACATCTCTTTGAATTTGAAAGCCATATTCTTTTATGCATGAATCAGTATATAAATATTGTCGTGTCAAAAATACATATTTTGAACTCCTGAAAGTTATTTTTGTTTATTGTTTAACGACGGAGATTTTTTGTCAATCAACTTCTTCAATTCATGCTGAAGCTCGCGCGCTTTTGTTTCAAGAAGCTGTTCTTGTTTTGTAAGAGAGTCGTTTCGCATTTCAAGGAGCTTCTTTTTTTCTTCCAGCTCTTTTATTGTGGCATTTTTTTCAACTGAAACTATAATTGAGCCGACCATTTTGTAAATCTGCTCACTTGAGTTTTTTACTTCCCCCAGTGCGTTGAGTGATTCGTTTAATTCCATCTGGAAAGCCTGTTTTTGTGCCAAGATATTTTGGAGATTGTGCTCTAAGATTTGCAATTCTTGTAATTTATGTTGCGCTTCTGCATCAAGTTGAGAGCTCATTGTTTTCTCCCAGAGTAATCTGCATTTTCTGCTTCTTTATCTGGTGAATTTTTGCGATAGAATTCTTGATATCTTTCATAAAACCTTTTTACTTGTGGATGCAAATCAGAAAGAGATTGAGGTGCTTCTCTGCTGTCTGGAAAATAACTCGCCGAGATTGTTCGTTCGTGATTCCTGCTTGCTTGCGAGACACCTAAAGTGCGATTCATATTGCTTTTATCTTGACGATGTGCGTCCGGGGTTTATAGAAAATTTTTGAATTGCAATGTGGGCAGTTGAACCTTTTTTCTAAGGCTTTACTATTTATTATTTTACTGCATCGGAAGCATTTATATTGAGTCATGATTTTGTTTTGTTTTGTAGTTATTTAAGTTATTGGGTGTTTAGTGTGTAGGCGTGGCCTGCGAACTGCGCGCCGCAGCGCTCGCAATACCAAATTCCTGCCGCAATGCGCTTGACGCCGGATTTCTTGCAGTGAGGACAGGTTTGCTTTTTTCTTTGCAGAGATTCTACTGCGTTGAATCTGTTTCTGAGATATGTTCCATAGCCTACACACTAAA
>JBBTAH010000060.1:0-3571 GCA_038044285.1 Nanobdellota archaeon
ACTTTCTGCACATCCTGAACCATCGTTTTGGGCGCAGGCGGCGCGTGTCCGGAAAGCATCATCAGCGCCTGCGTCGGAGTCACAACACCCCAATAAATATCTATCATCGCATCAAGCATCCTTCTCGTAACAAGACCTTCATTCTGCTCTCCATATTTCATAAATTTATCAACAGCTTCAGGCGAAGGCTTCACTTTACCCATTTGCAAAAGCAATTTCCACGGCAAGAAAGTTCCGCGGTCATACATCGGCACTCCGTCGCGTATAAAAGTAAACATAACTGGATTCGCGTCCTTTACATTATCCCAAAAATCAGTCAGCAAATAAACTTGAACATTCAAAATATTTTTAGTTCCGGACAAAGCAGTTGCTTCGCGGATGTAATCATGAATCATTCCGCGCAATTTCTCAAGCAGCTGCAGTCGCGGCATTCTTTTTACATCAGTATCGTCAATAATAACAAAAGTATCAACATCAGATGTTTTGTCAGCGGTTCCTCGGACAAGGCTTCCTCCAACAACATACGACGCAACATATTTCTCAAACTTTCTCAAAACAAGAGACTTGTGAATATTCGCTAACCTCAAACTTCCCAAAAGTCCTTTGTCATAAAGCGGAAAACTAGACGCAATCGCATCAATGAATTCATACTTGCTGTCAAGCCCATAATTCCACAAATCAATTTCAGTCTTTATATGCACCCACAACTCTTGCTTAGTCTCCTTCGCAAGTTTCAAAACATCCGGCTTTATTTTCTTCTGAATATTCTTGAACTGATCTTCTGGAATCAGCATCATTATATGCAGTGGCTTCTTCGCAACTTCTTCAGGCAAAAGCCCCTCATCTTCTTCAAAATTCTTAAAAGAATTAGCCGGCAAGACACTCAAAAAGTGCACAAAAGGAAATTTCTTAACAAGTTTCTTCTTGAAATCCTCAAGTTCCTCTTTCAATTTATCAGCTTTCTTCAATAGTTCTTCAGGAACCTGTGGCATCGCGCCAGGGATTTTATCGGGCGGAACATATTGCGACGGGCTTCCGATCTGATCGTGAAGGCCTTTGCTTGATTTTTCAGGCATATTCTTAGGTGTGACTGATGCTATTTAATCCTTTCTAAAAGCCAGTTTTCTCGTAACTACAAAAAGACAACAAACTTTATAAAGTTGAAAGGTTAATATTCTCAATGAGAGTTAAAGCAGACTTATGCGTGGCGCCTCATTTTTACAGTCCCCAAGACAGCAAGAGAGCGCCGTCATTAAAACAAATTGTAGAAGGCTTATCAAAAAAAGATTTGGACGTTGTTGCTCTAACTTCCTGCCATACTGCAACGAGCGGTATTGACAACAGATGGCGTGATTACATGGGGCAATTATCTTCTTTAGGCAGTGAATGGGAAATCCAATACGACGAAAAGACAGGCGTTTTAAATTTACAAGGCAAGGAATCAAACAAAAGATTATTATTGGTTCACACCCAGATTGTTAGAGCATATGACGGAAAAAATCCAGCAGACCTTAATGTTTTTGGCGTAGGTAAAATAATACAGCCAAGCAGAGACATAGCAGAAACAGCAAAGGAAGTAAAAGGCAATGGTGGATTTGTACTTGTCAGAGACCCAGGCGCAAAAAGTTCAGCAAAACTTGAAAAAGCGCTCGAGTTATATGAATCAGGCGCAGCAGACGGAATTCAAATCAGCGCAACAACACCAGACGAACAAAATCAAAAAATAATTAGGAAGCTGTCAGCAAGAGATATTAAAGCATTTCCTGCCTCAAATGCAAAGCGATATCAAGATGCAGGCACATCTTATGCAACATTCAAAGTAGATAAAGTAGATATTAGAAAAATAGGCCAAAGAATTAGAGGCAATAATTTCGAGGCCCATTATGGTCAAATATCTCCGTGGCAGAGATTTTGGTCGCGCGACATATATATTCTTTTATCGTGGCCTGGACATTATCTTGCTGGTGGAAAAAGAAAAGATGAGTTCCTAAAAGCAACAGGCTTAAAAAAGAAATAAGATTATCTTTTAAATGAGGATATTATTCCTTTGTAGTTCAAATATTTTTAGAAGCCAGATGGCAGAATCTTTTTTCAATAAACTAGCAAAAAAACATAAAGCACAAAGTGCAGCATTAATAAAAACTCAAGATAAAATGCACAGATTAGTTGTAAGAGCCATGTCAGAAATAAATATAGACATTACTAAGAATAAATCTAAAAAAGTAACAGAAGATATGTTAAAAGAAGCAGACATAGTTGTTTTAATGAGTAAAGACCTAAATCAGTTATTGGATAAATCAAAGTTAAAGAAAGGTGCAAAAGTAGAATATTGGAATATTCCAGATGTAATAGCAGCAGAAACAGACGAGCAAAAATATCATGAATTTTTAAAAGCAAGAGAAATAATAAAAGAAAAGGTTAAAACCTTAATAAACTCATTATAATAACTAAATATCAAAAGAATAAAATGCCCTACGCAGTCACTCATTTTTTGGTTCCAGTAATAATTGTGTCAATCATAAGAGATTATTTTTATAGAAAATCTGGAAATAAATTTCCGCTACACTATGTCTTAATTGCCGGCCTAGCAGGAATAGCCCCAGATTTAGACATCGCATTATTTTGGATTCTCCACCCATTCGGCTTTACACTTGAGCAGCTTCACAGGACCTTTGCACATGCGTTAATTCTGCCAATAATCTTTTTTATTTTATTTTTAATAACAAAAAATATCAAAATCGCTCAATTGGGGAGGCATAAATTAAGACTGGCTAATATATTTATGGCAATTGCTTTCGGAGTAGTCACTCATATAATATTAGATGGATTATTAGGAGGATACGTCGCGCCATTTTATCCATTTTCGTCAAATGAAATAGGTCTAAATTTAGTTAGTTATCTCCCAAATGACTTAGAGCCATTAGCTTTCCCGTCTCTAGATGCAGCACTTTTAGTGATTTATGTAATTTATCTAGAACTAAAGCACAAAATCTCAGATTTTATTTGAGTAAACAAAATTCACATCAGGATCATCTGGGCAAGAAAACGCGCGTTGATAATTTTGTTCAAGCATCTCTTTTAAATCACTCCATTTTTCAGTTCCAAAACCCGAATTAAATTTAGTAAAAACAAAATAAACCGTGGCATCCTGGTTCATCTCAAGTTCTTTCAAATGCTCAAAAGTCAGCTCATCAGGATAGTAAGCACTTTCGCCGCGCGTATAATATCTTATCATCGGCGGATTTTCGCTGACAGTTACATAGGGAATATTCTGCTGCTGAAGATAATTAGTTGTTTGAAGAAAGCAGTTTATATTAACATTTGAATAAATATTATTCGCAGAATCAGTAAGTATGTAAATTGAGTGAATTAATACCAATAATATTACGCACATTATAATACTCTTTTTTAAATTAATGCGTCTAAGATAAAACCCCGCAAGCAAAGCAACAGCCGGAAAGATAGGCAATACAAATCTTTCCTCTTTGTGAGGCATAAACATAGCAAATGCGAGAAAGATAAAAATCCAGAGCAAAATCAAATAAATCTGTTTATATCTATAAAGTCGTTT
>JBBTAH010000061.1:0-6198 GCA_038044285.1 Nanobdellota archaeon
CAGTCCAACAATCAAACCCCCCCAGAAGAACGTCGGCATCCATTCACGCCAGTTAGCAGAGCTCATAAACAATCCAGATAACACCAATACAACTACCATCACCACAACACCAATGCCCAAGCCAGGCAAGAGCAAACTAAAGAAGTCAGACACAATCTGCAGTCGCATAGCCATCAAAGCCGCAGATGCGGCAATCACAAAGTTAACACCGCGATTACCCCCTAAAACGTTAGTAGACGTTAAAATCCCAAAAATCACAGCAAAAATCAGCAGAGCAGGAAGCAAAAAATCAAACACACCAGAAGTCTCCCACTGCGCATACAAATCATACAGCGAGAAAAACTGCAGGAACGTGCCGCCAATCATGCTCCAAAAACAACAAGTTTCTTTAAATATGTTTTGTTTATATCAAAGTGTACCCACAGCCTAAAAACTGTAGATTATAGGAACACTTTGACATCATCAGAATATTACTTGTTACCCTTTTCTTCTTTCTCGCTTCCATGAGACCCCTTGTCTCCAAAAAACACAAGCAAAAACGCGCCAGCAATAATTGCAATAAAAACAACATTAGTCACCCAACTAGAACTGCTAGGCCCAGAGACCTGATACGCCAAATAGTCCCATGCACCTGTAACAATAAGCACTGCAACAAGAACAGCTAGAAAAGCCAGCACAATAATTGCCTTCTTAAAATTCTTCTCCCAAGGCAGAGTACCATCTGTAGAAACCGACGCAACTAAAATAAGAAATATCAAAATAATCACAACAGCAACAGCCAAAAAAGGAAGTAAGCTGTTAATTATTCCAACAGCATTCGCAAAAGTAATAGTAATCAACCCAACAACAAGAGCAACAAGAGCATCAATCTGTTTCTTTCCATCACCAAGAATTTTAGATTTCTGTAAAATCGCAAACACTACAGTAAAAACCAAAACAAATGGCAGCACCGCCTCGGAAATAATCGGACTAGACAAAATAGTTTCAGCCATGCATAGCAAAAACAAAAGGATTATTTAAATATTCTCACAAAAAACTAAAAGCTGTCAAAACCAGAGCCAGATGTCATCATCGAACTTCCGCTCGAAGAAACTCCAGAAGCATTAGAAGACCCAGAAGGTAAATCAAGCTTATCATCTCGCGCAGGTAGCGAACCCTTCGTAATTACAAACACATCTCCAATAGCTTTAACAAACTGCTGTGGAATAATAACTCCTCGAGCGCCACCAAGAGAACTCATAAAGCCGCTGCTGACACGAATCTTCCAGCCGTCAATCTTATTGTCCATCAAATTAACATCCTCAACCTGCCCGAAATATTCGCCATCGGCAGTATAAACGTGCTTCCCCACAACTTCACTTATCTTTTTGATTTTCAGCATGCTAAAAAATGAACCCGGCCCTATTTATAGTTTGCGTTCATAAAAAAGTTATATCCAATTATATATAAGCAAGCAAAATGTTTATATAAAAACTAAAACTCTAAAATCTATGAAAGAATCAGAAATAATTCAAATTATCCTAGCAGTTATAACTCTCTCAGTCGTCATCGGCTTCACTGACTTAATTAGCCTGAACGCAGAAAACTTTGGAAAAATCGCGCTCGTCGGCGCAATAATAATTTTGGTAAACATCTTCGCAAAAAAATTAATGGCTTCTCATTTAGACGCAGACGTTGAACACGAAATCTGGAAAATGCAGCGCTACGGTTTGAAAGAAGGTGATTATTTGAAAAAGAGCATCCCCGCCGGAATAATCTTCCCGATTTTCATAACAGCAATCACTCTCGGCACAGTCAATCTAATAACAATCTTAACATACGAAACGCGCGCACTTAAACGCCGAGCAGCAAAAAGATTCGGCCCATTTAGTTTCACAGAAATGACTGACTACCACAACGCCTTAGTTGGAGCAGCCGGAATTTTATCATCTCTGGCAGTTGCATTCATAAGCTACTGGATTCCGGGCGCAGGCCTCCTCGGAAAAATCGCAACATTCTATGCCTTCAGCAACATGATCCCAGTCTCAAAACTTGACGGCGCCCAAATCTACTTCGGCTCCCGCGTCCTCTGGGCAACTCTCGCAATAATCACGCTGATATTTACTGCTTATGCTTTGCTGCTCGTTTAGAATTATCCTTTAGCTCAAAAACAGCAACCTCTCTGTCACCTAATATTTTTTCCAAATCCAAATAAGTTTCCCTGCCACTTTCTAAATATCTAACCAAAACTGTCGCACCCGTACTGTGAGCTGTATCAATAGGTAATCCTAAGATCCTATATTTACGACCAGATTGAGATTCGTAGGTTCTATCTTGAACACCTGTGCGAAGAATACACGACCTAACGTCCAAACCAGTATATTGCGTTTTTCGCGAAACCATTGGATTCAAATGAACAAAAAGGCTATAAATAATTTTCCAAATGGAACAATATATTTATTACCTCATTCATTTCAGAATTAAAATGAAAGAACTCCAAAACATCTCTCCGCGAGAGTACCAAAAAGCAATCTTTGAAACAGCAAAAGACAACAATACTTTGGTTATTTTACCAACAGGCTTAGGAAAAACTCTCATCGCCTTGATGCTTTCAATAGATCGTCTTAAAAAATTCCCAGGCCAAAAAATCCTAATCCTCGCCCCAACAAGACCATTAGTAGAACAGCACCTGGAATCATTTAAAAAACAACTCCCAGAATTATTCGCCGACCTACAATTATTCACAGGCTCAATACATGCAAAAAAACGCAGGCAAATCTGGCAATCAGCAGAAATAATTTTCTCAACACCTCAATGTGTCGCAAACGACCTCCGCGGGCAGCTCTACGACTTAAACAGCGTCGCGCTCTTAATTTTCGACGAAGCGCACCGCTGCCTCAAAAATTACGATTATACTTATATCGCAAAAAAATACAAAGAACAAGCGCAAAACCAATTGATTCTCGGCCTAACAGCCTCTCCTGGCTCCGACAAAGAAAAAGTAAAACAAATCTGCGGCCATCTCGCTGTCAGTAAAGTTGAGCTCAGATCAAGAGACTCCTCCGACGTAAAACAATACTTGCAAGACCGCGAGTTTCAAAAGCACGAAGTGCCCTTTCCGCAAGAATTCATAGAGCTCCGCATTCTTCTAAAAAGAATCTTTGACTCTAAAGTTGAACAGCTGAAAAATCGCAACCTTCTTTTCGGCCCGGCAAACAAAATAACTCTACTAAACCTTCAAAACCAATTAGCGAGGCAGGTATCCCCCGGAAATTTCCAGGCAATGATCGGTATGTCCCTTTGCGCGCAGGCAATAAAAATTTCCCACGCCATCGAATTATTGGAAACTCAAACTCTATCTGGTTTGAAAGAATACATGGGAAATCTCCAAAAACAAGCAGTAGAGAAAAAAAGCAAAGGCGTACAAACGCTCGTCAATTCACCGGAATTCAAGGCATCAATTATTTCATTAAACAAATTATTAGAGCAAAAAATCGAGCATCCGAAATTAGAAGAGCTAAAAACTCTGATAGAATCTGAATTTTCTGAAAATGAAAAGTCCAAAATAATAGTTTTCGCACAATTCAGAGAAACAGCAAAAACCATCGCAGCAAAGTTAAACACAATCTCAAAAGTAAACGCAAAATTATTTATCGGCCAGGCAAAAAAATCCAGCGCGTCCGGCTCAACAGGTCTTTCACAGAAAGAACAAAAACAAGTAATAGAACAATTCAAAAACAACGAAATAAATGTCCTCTGTGCAACTTCAATCGGCGAAGAAGGCCTTGACATCCCAGAAGTGAATGCAGTTTATTTTTACGAGCCAATTCCGTCAGAAATCAGAAGAATCCAAAGAGCAGGCAGAACAGCGAGGTTAATGCCTGGAAAACTTGCAATCCTCATAACAAAAAACACAAGAGACGAAGCTCACCATTATGCTTCAATCGCCCGTGAAAAGAAAATGCACCGAACTATTGAAGCAGTAAAGGAAGAAATAAAAAACGCAAATAACAATCCAAATCTTAACAATTTTATAAACAAAAAAGAAAATGGCTGATGAAATTATATATATAAAGAACTTCATGCACGAGGAAGAGCTCCAAAAACTAAAATCTTATTTAGAGTCATTACAATTCAAAGAACATTATATAAAAATCTTCAAAAAACAAATAAAAATCCCCAGATTGCAATTATTTTTAGGAGAGCCAAATATCTCTTACACTTACTCAAACCAAATAATCACAACAATGCCTTGGCATTACCAAATAATAAATTTAAAAAATAAAATAGAAAAAACAGCAAAGGAAAGTTACAATTGTGTCCTGGTAAATAAATATCGCAATGGTGAAGATTATGTTTCCTTCCATCAAGACACAGAAAAAGAATTAATCAATAAAAATATTCCAAGCTTCTCAATAGGCGAAACAAGAAAATTTATTTTAAAAAATAATTTAAATAAAATAACTTATAATCTAGAAAGTAATGATCTGCTAATAATCCCAAAATCAATAAATGAAACACATCAGCATAGCATTCCAAAAGAAAAAAATAAAGGTATAAGGTACAATTTAACATTCAGATATATAAAACCAAGTATATAACAACTGAAATGACAAACTTCCTCAATATTTTCTCAAAAAACAAAATACCAAAAACCAAAAAAACAATTATAGTCGACAACAGAGAATCAAACTCTCTAGTCCCAACAGAACTAAAAAGATTGGGATTCAATATAGAATTTCAGCAACTCCCAGTTGCAGACTACTTGATAAACAACATCGCAATAGAAAGAAAAACCATTTCTGATTTCAAATCTTCAATAATAAGCAAAAGAATAATATCTCAGCTAAACGAAATAAAACAATACCCCAGACATATTTTGATAGTTGAAGGAATAGAATCAGAAGACATTTACTCGGGGCAGATACATGAAAACGCATTCAGAGGAATGATTCTCGCCATCGCAACAGAATTTAAAGTTCCATTAGTCTTCACAAAAAACGAAAAAGATACAGCAAAATACATCGCAGTTCTTGCAAACAAAAAGCAAAAATCAGAACAGCCTATAAGAGCCTCAAAAATTCTTCTTTCAGAAAAAGAGCAAATTCAATTCATTCTAGAGGGCTTCCCAAACATCGGGCCAGCCTCGGCAAAAAAGCTTATCGAGCATTTCAAAACCATCAAAAACATAACAAATGCCTCAAAAGAAGACCTTGAAGAAATAATTGGTAAAAAAGCCGAGGAGATTTACAATATCATTAACAAAGAAATATGACTATCTAAAAAAATAATCCAATTCTACCCAGTAAATGCCTTCGGCTCGTTCAGGAGCAGAATCCACGCAAGCAATAGGGATATTACTCTCAACAAAATAAGGACATCTTCTAAAAGCAGCTAAAACTTCATCGCGATGGGCCACACCGCCTATAATGAGAATACCCTTCGGCCGAGAAGCATCTCGAGGAGGAACTCTATCAAACACCTCACGAGTATCTCTAACTAGCGCTTCAATAACAACCTCAAAATTACCCATTAAAATAAAAGCAAAAATACCAACTTTATAAACAAAATTGTTCTATTCTATAACGTTCAAAATAAGAGCCCTCAATCGCAAATTTCCGTCAAACTCCTCAACAACTCCTTGGACACGAACTCTCTGTCCAGCACGAACATTTCGGCACTCACAATAAACACGAACATCGTCGATAACAATCAAACTACCAGAACGCAATTCCCTAACTTCGTCAACAGTCCCCTCAAAAGAAATAGCTTGCCCATCAATCAAACCATCTAATGAATTTCCATCAATCCTCGTCGGTTCAATAATTAAAAGCCCCAATAAGACTCCAATCCCAACAATGGCAGCAATCAAAGCAAACCGCCGCATAAATGACAAATAATACTTTAAATCTTAAACCTTTAGGTTTAATGAGTAAATCCCTAAACAAGAATATTTAAATTAGCCTTCAACCAATTCAAATAATGGACATAAAAGAAAAACTCGAGCTAATAAAAAGAAACACAGAGGAAATCCTAATAGAAGAGGAACTAATAAAACTATTAGAAAATAAAGAAAAATTAAAGCATTACATTGGTTTTGAAATCTCCGGAAAAATCCACATCGGCACAGGGCTGATGTGCATGTCAAAAGTGAAGGATTTTATGGATGTGGGAATAGAATGCTCAATTTTTCTAGCTGATTGGCATTCTTGTATAATT
>JBBTAH010000062.1:0-7819 GCA_038044285.1 Nanobdellota archaeon
GTCGCAAATGTGAGCAAACAGCCGACGATTCCGTCGTGGTTTTCTGAACAGCTGCCTTTGAGTTATGATGTTGCTTTAGCTATTGCGCGATTTCGCGGATTGATTGCTGAAAGAATAAGAAATGCGCCTGAATGTATTAAGTTTATCCAAGAATATACTTATTGCGGTGTTGAAACTGCCAGACAAATTTATGCGTATTTTTTAGAGCAAGCAAACTTTTCTGAGATACCTGTTGATAAAACGATAGTTATTGAACTGTTCAAGCAAGATAGGGAATATATTTTATTTCATTCTGTGTTTGGGAGACGAGTAAATGATGCTCTGTCGCGAGCTTATGCTTATGCTGCTGCTGCTTCTCGCGGAAGAGATGTTGAAATAGGAATAAATGACAATGGATTTTTTATAACTGGTGAGAATTTAGATATTAATAAAATATTGAAATCTGTGAGCTCAAAAGAACTGCGCAAGATTTTAGACGAAGCGATTGAGAAAACTGATGTTTTGCGCAGGCGTTTTAGACATTGTGCCGCGCGATCACTTATGATCTTGCGCAATTATAAGGGCCGTTCGAAGAGTGTCGGAAAGCAACAAGTGCATTCGCATTTTTTGCTGAGTGCTGTTAAAGAAATAAGCAAAGATTTTCCTATTTTGCGCGAGGCGCGACGAGAAGTTCTTGAAGATTTGATGGATGTTGAGCGCGCCTTTGAAATTTTAAAGATGATTGAAAATGAAAAGATTAGGTTCAAAGTTGTTCGGACGCCGATGGTTTCACCATTTGGACTAAATCTGCTGACGCAGAGCCACACCGATTTTATTAAAATTGAAGACAGACTTGCTTTTTTGAAGAGGATGCATGAATTGCAGATGAAGGTTATTGGGGAGAAGCGCTAAATGAATTATATTTTAAATTATTGGGTTGGTGTGGTTTGTTTCGGAAAGAACATACAGAAGCCAAGAAGTTCAAGATTTGAGGAAAATATTGAAGAATGGTAGAAATAAATTATGTCGGGAAATGTTTGTTGTTGGAAGACAATGGGGAAAGAGTTCTTGTAATTGGAGATTTGCATTTGGGATATGGGGGTGTTTTGCGGGAGAGCGGCGTTGTTGTGCCTTTGAGAATTTATGAGAAATGCGTTGCGGATTTTGATGAAATTATAAATTATATTGGGGGGAAAGTTGACAAGATAATCTGCCTTGGAGATGTGAAACATGCGTTTGGCACGATTTTGCGAGAAGAGTGGGACGAGATTGATAAATTTTTGACATATTTACAGAATAAATGTGATGAATTAATTGTTATTGAAGGAAATCATGATAAAATGCTTTTTCCTATTTTGCGTAAGTTGGGGGTTGTTGGAAGCGATTTTTATATTTGGGATAATTTTGCTTTTTTACATGGAGATAAGAAATTTGATGAAATTTACGATGAGAGAATTAAATATTGGGTGATGGGGCACGGGCACCCTGCCGTTAGTTTATCTGAGGGGGTTAAAAAAGAAAAGTATAAGTGTTTTTTAGTTGGCAAGTATTCTAAAGCTGGGAAAGGGAAGCGTGATGTGATTATTGTGCCGAGCTTCTTCCCCCTTGTTGAAGGCACTGATCCAAGGGATGTTGCGAACAGAAGTTCGCAGACCTTCGGTTCAAGAGGTGAACCTTCAGGTTTTGATATGGGTTTTGCCTGGAAATTTAATCTGAATAATTTTGATGTTAAGTTTGTTGGGAAAGGTTTAGAGGTTCTGGATTTTGGGAGATTGAGTGATATTAATTAGACAGCTGTTCTAGTCTTGCGCGGCTTGTTGGACGGACTGAATTTCTTCGTGAGATATCTAATTCCAATTCAACGTTCGGCTTGTATTTTATTATTCCATTACTATCGCGACCATTATATTTTATTCTTATTCTTGAAAAAATTATACAGATGTTTGGAGTTATATAAAATGGTCTCTGGCCTGAAACTAATGGAATCGAAACAGAACTATTTTCATCATAAATTAAACTTAATGTAAAATTATTGGGATATCTTATTTCTTCTACTAAAATATGAAGTTCGCTGCCGGGGCTATCTTTTATTGATATTCCTCTTCCTTTTTTTAGGCTACAGTAAAAAGACATTTGACATTATAAAATTATTATTTATTGATTTTGTTGTTGTCCTGTGCGAATTTGTGGAAAAGGTATGTGGGGTGAGAGACCTATTTCGTCTTCTAACTGAAGGGCCTTTACTGAACATTTTTTTAGAATAACATTATATAAGCCAAGAGCTTTGTCTTTTGGGATTTCTTTGTTTTTCCAAGACTTAAGAAATTCTTTTGATTCATCTTTTGAAACCATTAAGAGCATGCTACCTTGAATTAGTACTTCATTTTTTTCTGGCGAGTCTTTTTTTTCACTATCTTTATATGCAACTGTAAATTTGAAGGAAATTTTCAATGCTTCGCTGTCTTTCAAAACATCTAGTTTTGCTTTTTCAACTTCTGTAAATAAAATATCTGTGCTAATTGCTACGCGCTTGAAATCAAAAGATTTTTTGGCATGTAATTCCTCTATATTAAAACCAATTATTTTCATGTGTGTTTTTGTTTTAATAGGTTTTTAAAGATTGTTGTTGGTTGTTTTATTTTTTCAATTGTTAGAGAATGTCTTCTTCTGAAACTACGACGAAGTCTGCTACTGCAATTATTGAGTTAAAGGGCAAGACTGTTTCTTTGCTTGTGTTTGTTTCTAAGTTGAGGCTTTTTGTGTAGGGTGTTTGGTCTTTTAACAGAAGCTGTATGAGTTCGCCTGTGCGCGTCTCAAAAGTAATGTCTTTCACTACACCGAGGCGCTTGCCTTCTTTTGTTACGACTGGTTTGTTAATGAATTCTCTTAGGGGTTTTTTGTCTATAGGCATATTAGCTGTAATTGTGTTAAGTATATAAAGATTATTGTAGATTGTTTTGTAGTATTTGTGTTGTATTAAGAAGAAGGTTAGTTGAAGTAATTGTTTTGTTATTTAATTATTTGGTTTGTTTACTCTTTCTTTATGTTTTTTTAATTTATGGGGTTAAATTACCAAAAAAGGTTATATTATTAACCGAACTTTATAAGCATATTTTTATAATTAATGAATTAAATCTATTTTGGGGGGTGTCCCCTTGGTTTCTTTTGGAAGTTGAAGAAAGATTTAAAAATGAATTATCTTATTGTTTTTTTAATTTTTTATTTATAAAGTTTTGTATGTTTGAGTATATAGATTAATGATTTTTAGTATTTTACATTAGTTCTTTTTGTTTTTTAATGTTTTTTTTAATTTATGCTTTTATTTTTTATATATCTTTAATTATTATTTATTTTATTATCTTTTTCCACGGGAAATAGGGGTCTGGGAGAGTTTTTTGTTTTTTTAATGTTTTTTTTAATATTCGAGGAGCTGGGTCTTTTTCCACAGGAAACATAGGTTTGAGTTGCGATATGTTTAAATAGGATTTGCTTTTTGACTGTTGGGGTTGATGATGGGATCTGCACTTGATAAAATTTTTGATTCTTATTCTGGCGAGAGTATTTTTAAGAACAAGCGAGTTTTACAGATAAGCCACACCCCCGTTACGATTTCACATAGGGATCAGCAGATAGAGGCAGTGGCGTCGATTCTTGCGCCGGCACTGAAAGGGGAAAGAGCGAGTAATTTGTTTGTTTATGGAAAGACAGGAACTGGGAAAACCCTGTGCGTGCAGTTTGTGACGAATGAGATTCTTAAGAGAGTGCAGGATTCAGGAAAAGATTTTTTAAAAGTGATTTATATAAATTGCAAGCTGAAGAAAGTTGCCGATACTGAATATAGAATTCTTGCGGAGATTATTTCTGCGCTTGGTGAGCGTGTGCCTGCGACAGGGCTTCCGACTGACGCAGTTTATTCGAGATTTATTGAAATTATTGAAAGAAAGAAGCAGTTAGTTTTGGTGATATTGGATGAAATTGACCAAGCTGTTAAAAAGATTTCTGATGGGTTTTTGTATACTTTGACTAGGCTGAATTCTGAATTGAAAAATGCGCAGATTAATTTAGTTGGTATAAGCAATAGCCTGACTTTCATGGATGATTTGGATCCGAGGGTGAGGAGCTCGCTTGGCGAGGAAGAGTTGGTTTTTCCACCTTATAATGCTTTGCAATTGCAGGATATTTTACGAGAGAGATCTGGGGAAGCATTTGCGGAAAACGTTTTGGATAATGATGTGATTCCAAAATGCAGTGCTTTAGCTGCGCGCGAACATGGCGATGCGCGACGGGCACTTGATTTGCTGCGTGTTGCCGGCGAACTTGCTGAAAGGGAGGGATCAAAAAAATTAACGCTTGAATTTCTTGACAAAGCGAATCAGAAAATTGAGAGGGATAAGATGTTAGATATAATCCAAAATGAGCCGAAACAACATCAGCTTGTGCTTTATTCTATTTTGTCTTTACATGATTCTGAAAAAAATCCTTTGTTTACTGGAGCCGTTTATAATAAATATCAGGAGTTGTGCCAGACTTGTAAGTTCGAGAGCTTAACGCAGAGAAGGGTTTCTGATATTATTGCTGAGTTTGACATGCTCGGGCTGATTAATGTTGATGTGATAAGCCGGGGCCGACAAGGAAGGACGCGCGAGATTAAATTAATGCTGCCAGAGCCGATAAAAACGAGGGCGAGGGAAATGCTGACTGAGGGATTGATGATATGAATTCAAATGTAATTGAGTTGATAAAGCAGAAAGGAGTCCTTTTGGAAAAAGAAGTTTTCGACGCTTTAGCGAGCCTGCGCGACCCGTTTATTGTTGAGCAATTGATAGACAGTTTTACCGCCGCTTCTGGACAGAGATTTATTACAAAATCTATTTTGTTAAAGAATTTGGATTCTGTCCAGAATTTATTACAGGGTTCATCCGGGAATGTAAGGTCTATTTTAATTAATGTTCTTGTTAAATTAGGGATACAAATTGAAGTCAAGGTTGAGGATGTCCGGGAGACTATTCAAGGACCTGAAAAAAATGGGCAGGATTATAAAATATATTATGCAAATACAACGTGCGATAAAAAAATAACTGTCCAGGATTTTGTTGGACATTTTCGTGCACGCTATCGTGAATTACAAAGCATTTTGATGCAGCGTTCTGGAGTGGATAACTTGATTTCTATAAATAAGTTGTCCGGGACCAGGCAGCAATTTACTCTTATAGGGATGGTCAGTGAAAAAAGAATTACTAAAAACAAAAATTTAATGGTTGGCGTTGAAGATTTGACTGGGAAAATTACTGTTTTGTTTAAAGCACAGAGTGAGGTTTTTAGATCGGCAGATGAATTACAACTTGATGAAGTTGTGGCTATAAGATGCTCTGGAAATAATGAATTGGTTGTTGGACATGGGATCTTTTTTCCAGAGGCCGTTGTTGCGCAGAAGACAAAGTTTGATGATGATTGCTGTTTGGCTTTTATTTCTGACATTCATGTTGGAAGCCAGAATTTTTTACGTGATGAATTTGAACAGTTTATTTATTGGCTTAACAGCGAGCACGAGCTTGCGCAGAAAATAAAATATCTTTTTATTGTCGGGGACGCTGTTGACGGAGTTGGAGTTTTCCCAGGACAGGAGCGCTTGCTTGAGATAAAAACGCTTAAAGGACAGTATGATAAGTTTGCTGAATATTTGAAAAGAGTGCCACAGAGAATTACTGTTTTTATGTGTCCTGGGCAGCACGATGCTTCAAGAGTTCCGGAGCCGCAGCCGATTGTTGACCGGAGTTATGCCGGCGCACTTTATGATGTGCCTAATTTGGTTTTGGTTTCAAATCCTTGCAATGTAAAACTTCTTGAAAAGGGAAAAGAATTCAAAGTGCAAATGTATCACGGCGCGAGCATACATTCATTTATAAATAATATTGAGGAACTGCGGCTGCTAAAAGCACATAGAAGCCCTGCTAAAGCTGTTAAGCATATGCTGAAGCGAAGACATTTGGCGCCGACGCATTCTTCTGTTGTTTATGTTCCGAATGGTACTAAGGATCCCTTAGTTATTTCTGAAACGCCGGATATTTTATGCACTGGAGAAGTTCACAGACTCGATATTGAAAGACATAATGGTGTTTTGATAATTACGGGAAGCTGCTGGCAGGCGCAGACAGAATTCGAGGAGAAAATAGGAAATATTCCAGATCCTTGCAAAGTTCCGGTTTTTAATGTGAAGACGCACGAGTTGAGGATTTTGGATTTTTCTAATGCTGGAGGAGATGATTCTGATTCAACGAAGGGTGGGGAGAAAGATGAAAATAATTCTACTAAATAAAAATCATATTCGGTCTGCCTCTAAAATAATGGTGGAATCTTATTGGGATTCAATCTTGAAAGCAAAGATTGAATTATTAAAAAAAATAAAATCTAAAGAAGGATATGTCTGTATTAATAATAAAGAAATTTTGGGTCTTTTTTTATATTCTAGAAATTATTCTCATTACGCTAATTACTTAGAAGATATTATTGTATCTCAAAACCATAGGAGAAAAGGAGTTTCATATAAATTGTTAGAGAAGTATATTTCTGTTAGTAAAAAAGAAACGCCTAAAAAACAAATATTTGCTTTATCGAGCACAAGTTATGACAACAAACCTTCAATATACATGCATTTAAAATTTGGGTTTAAAGAAGCAGGAAGAATAGCTTCGTTACATTATGGAAAAGATGAGATCTTTTTTGTTTATAATTTAAGAGGTAGAAAATGAAAGTGCTTGAATACTTTGAATTGCTGCAGAAGGAAGTTCAACGCGCTTATGATGTTGCGAATCTTGCACGTGCCAAGGGTTTTGATCCTGAGGCAAGAGTTGAGGTGCTTCAAGCGAGCTCGCTTGCTGAAAAAGTTGTCGGATTGATTTCAGCGATTTATCCCCAAGTACATGATAAAAGAATTGTGCAGAGAATTTTGGAATTGGAAAAACAATTTGGGTCTTTGGATCCTGCTGTTGCCATGAGTCTTGCTGAAGAGATTGCGAAAGAAAAATTTTGCAAGTTTGAGAGCCACCATCAGGCGATTGAAGTTGGAGCGAAGCTGGCTCTTGCTTACATGACTTTGGGTGTTGTTTCGTCTCCGATAGAAGGTTTTGTTCAGCTTAAATTAAATAAAACGCGCGAGGGAATAGATTATTTTACTCCTTTTTACGCTGGGCCAATTCGTTCTGCTGGCGGGACTGAAGCTGCTTTTTCACTTGTAATAATTGATTACTTGCGCGAGATTTTTGGCTATGCAAGGTATGATCCGACTGATGACGAAGTGAAGCGAGGAGTGCATGAAGCTTATCTTTATCATGAAAGAGTTACTAATTTGCAATATTTGCCGTCGGAAGAAGAGATGGAGTTCTTACTTAGGCATGTTCCTGTACAGATTTCTGGTGATCCGAGTGAGGAGATTGAAGTTTACAACTATAAAGATTTGCCGAGGATTGAAACTAATTTTATTCGCAGTGGTTTTTGTTTGACTTCTTGTGAAGGTCTGGCTCAGAAAGCTCCGAAGATACTAAATAGAATTATTGCTTTGAAAAACAAAGGATTCAAACTTAATGGTTGGGACTGGCTTGGGGAATTTGTTGCTTTGCAGAAAAAAATAAAGGAAGGAAAGATGGCAGTTAAGTCAATTGGGGGAGGGGCTACCTATATTCAAGATATTGTTGCGGGAAGGCCGGTTTTTGCGCATCCTGGAAGATCGGGAGCTTTCAGATTGCGTTATGGGAGATGCAGAAATACAGGATATTCTGCTTTGGCTGTTCATCCAGCTACGATGGCAATTAGCAACGGATTTATTGCAATTGGAACCCAACTA
>JBBTAH010000063.1:0-4854 GCA_038044285.1 Nanobdellota archaeon
ATAGAGGGCCGGCGCAGATTTATCCGGCGATTAGACTTGGAATGTTTGATGCGATGAAGCACGGAGGCGCCGCGATTTTAGAGCCGATTCAGACGCATTTGGTTGAGGCGCCGGTTGATTTTATGGGCGCTGTAACTGGATTGATCTCGAGCAAACGCGGAATTTTGATTGATGTTGAACAAAAAGGAATTGATGTTTTTATCAAGGCGCGAATTCCTGTTGCTGAAATGATTGGATGGAGCAATGACTTAAGAAGCATGACTGAAGGGCGCGGAGTTTCCAGTTTGATGGCGCAGGATTTCAAGACTTTGCCGCGTGAATTGCAGGAGCAAGTTGTGCGGAAGATTCGAGACAGAAAGGGCTTGGCAGAAAATCAGTAATTTCTGATACTATTTTACAATTACAAATATAAAAATGTTTAAATAGTCGATTTTATGAACTTAGAAATGAATAGATTCACAAAAGCTATTGCTGGACTAAGTGCTTTAGTGATTGGTGCTTGTGCTTCAAATGAAAAAGTTAAATCTTCAGATGAAATAAAAGCGTTCCAAAATAGACCCGTTATAGAATCTGCCAATAAAAATGATGATATCCGTGTAAAAACTTATGAGGAAGCTAAAAGAGTTCTTACAAATGAAGAAACGCAAAGAGTTAAAGACGACTATGCGGAAGTGAGAGAAAAAGTTGATGATATTGCTGCTACGCTTAACACAGTTTTTCGCTCTAGATATATAGCTACGCCTGGATTTGTCGTAGTAGATAATCCTGTTATTCAATCAGACTTAACTATCAGCAGCGGAAGAATTCCCGGCATTACTGCTAACATTTGGGGTAATTATAATCCTGAATCTGACCGATTCACCGAAGTAGATTTTACAATTGCTTATACTGCTCCCATCACAGACAATCTTACTGGAAATATAAGTGCTTCTTATTTTGATTTTGATTTTGGAGAACTTGATGATCTAGTACATAACATTGTAGACATAACTGCAGGAATTGATACAGTTGGCTTGCCACTTGATGTTAGTTTTAGAGCATCACAAATCTTTAGCAAAAACAGAGGACATGGTCAAATGTATAGAGCTTCTGCGAGAAAAAGTTTTGACATAACGCGGCCTTTGGGACTTGAAGGAGTAGTTGACGCAGTTACTCTGGGCGGTGGCATTAGTGCGGCTTACAATGACCATTATGCTACACAAGGTAACGGATTTAGTCATGCCTCAGGAGAAATTGGAATTAACATTGACGTAGGTAATGGCTGGACTTTGTATGGTAGTTATTTACGTCAAATACCCCTAGATACAAAAGCATTTCCAAAAGATACATTCCCAGACACAGATTTGTGGAGTGTTGGCTTTACGAAGCAGTTTTAAATAATATTATTTAATGTTATTTAACTTCTTTTTTACTACTTTGATTATCCGAAAAGCTTATTAATTAGTGTTATTTAAGATTATTTAATGGCTATTAAGACCTTCAATTTAGACGAGCAGGTTTACAAAGAGTTTTCCAAACATTGCCGTAAAAATGGGATTAGCATGAGCAAGAGAGTTGAAAATTTTATTAGAGACGAGATTGTAAGAATAAAAGACCGGGTGCTTGCGAAGAAACCGGTGCTTGAAAAGATAGAGACAAATTTTGAGCAACATAGCTTTAGTAAATATTGCTAAACGAAGTTTAGCAAATATTCCTAAATTTACATTTAGTCAATCTTGCTAAACAAAGCTTAGTAAATATTCCTAAATTTACATTTAGTCAATCTTGCTAAAATAAGTGTATCCCCTAGTGACGTTAATTTTAAATAACTTAATACTACTCTGAAATGGCATGAGTGATAGATCCAAGAACTTGAAAATTGGTCTGGGGGCGGGGTTGCTCGCGTTTTTGGGAGCTGCTGCTGGGTTTATTTTATTTTCTGGAAATAACGAAAAAATACCAATTCCTCCTATTGAAGGCAGCAAGTATGAGGCTCCGGAAAAACCTGTGAGAAAAAACAGGACTGTGCAGCCAATTGCAACTGCGCCTTTTAGGGAAGTCCCTGAAGTAACGAGGCCTGTGCCGCCGCGAGAGGATGAACTTGGTTTTGTGCCAGAGAATTATTTGATTGGAAGGGTTGTTAATTCAAAGGGCGAAGCGCTTAATGATGTTTTGATCATGCCGCAAGAGCCATTTTTCCTTGGTGGAAAAAGAGATGGACTTGAGAGAATTTTAGGATATTCAAATGCGAAAGGCGAGTTCAAAATTCCTGTTCCTGATGTTGTGCAGTATGATGTGAGAGCTGAATTTGGCAACAGAATTGTTTTCGCAAGAAATGTGTCTCCTGGTGTTCCGTTTGATGTTGTGTTCCAAAAAGGAGCCAATGTTAAAGCAAGTGTTCTTGACAGCGATGATAAAACAGTTGACGCAGAATTAGATATGAGAATGGTTTATCCTTTTCCGGGCGATGTTACTATTAAGCCCGCTAAAAGAGAAAATGGTGCTTATGTTTTCCAAGGAATTGACGAAGGAGCTTACATTTTAACTGCTAGAAAAGATAATAGTTTTGCTTCTGAAAGTGTTGCTGTTTTTGACGAAGACCGAGAAACAACTTTAGTCTTGCCAAAGGGTGTGAGAATTAAAGGGCTAGTTGTTGACGAGGAGTCGCGAAATGGAATCGGGGGCGCGAGAATTAAAATCGGCCAACGCGAATCTAATTTTGAGACTGAATTAACGAGTGGCGCTGACGGTTCGTTTGATTTAAACTTGCCGCGCGGGGAATATTTAGCTGAAGTGTCTGCTGAAGGATATGTTCCGACCGATGCTACTAAATTAAATTCTGATGAGCGTGACAGAAAATTCGCGCTGAAAAGAGGAAATTCTCTTGAAGGAAGAGTGCTTGATGAATCGGGAGGCGTAGCCGGTGCGAGACTCGCGGTTGTTGACAGCTACGGCAATCCTATTAGCAAATTTCCTACGAGAAGCACCGCGACTGACGGGCGCGGAAATTACGGAATTGTTGCTTCACAAGATTCTTCATTCGGCTTGCTTGTTTATCAAGAGGACCATGTTCCACAATTTGTTTACCCTGCAGAAGTTGATGGACAGAAAATAAAAGACATTGCTCTAAAAAGAGAAGGATTGAGTCTAAGCGGGAATGTTTTTACTGAAGGAATGGCTTCGCCTGAAAATCTTCCGATTGTTTTGAAACCACATTCTGAATGGATTCCTAAATTTTCACCTGCTTCGGCTGTTTTCACTTATGTCACCAGGACCAACAGAGATGGGGTTTTTTCTTTTGAGAGACTTGCTCCTGGAAAGTATGAAATAACTGCGAAAACTAGTGCTGGTTCTGTTAGCGACACAGTTGAAGTCAGAGAAAATGTTGATGGTGTTTCTTTGAATCTTGTTCCGGGATTTGATCTGCATGTTAGAGTGCAGGACCAAACTGGAAGGGTTGCTCCTGAAACTGATGTGCTTATTTATTCACCGGAAAGAAAATATTTTGGCAGAAGCGACAACTCTGGAATAGTTGTCCTGCGCAAAGTTATTCCTGGAGATTACTCTGTTTTGGCGTATAATCAAAGAACATTACAGGAAGAAAGGTCAAATTTCACTGCAAAAAGGGATGACCCTAATTTAGAGATTAATTTTAACGCAAGAGACCCATTAGTTATCAATGTTTATGACAAAGACACAAGAAAACCAATAGAGCATGTTGATTTTAATTATCTTGTTAAAGTTGGGAGGGGTTTTGCGAGCAAGGAGAGGAAATTGATTGACAGGAATGGATATTTCAGAATACCTTTTGCAGGCGATGGAATAAAATCAGTAAGTGTCGGAGCTTTAGGATATAGCTCTGAAAGGATATCTCTTGATGGTGAATACGTAGGCCCTAAGACTGTTTTTCTTGAAATGAAAAGAAAATAAATAAAAATAAAAATCTCAACCGCAGCAAGCTGCGGAGTATTTGAGATTTTTAAGCCTCAAATTGGGCCACAGCAAGCTGTGTGGATAAGACCCAATTTGAGCAATTAAGACGACATTAATTATTTAATCGTCTTTGGGTGTTGAATTTATAGTAACACATTTGTATTTGCAGTAGCATTCCTGGCCTGTCCCTGCGGAAGTTGCGCACGCGTTGGGAACTCTTTCCATTCCACAGTGGTCTAATACTGGCTGTTGGTTAGGAGGGCATAATGCTGCTAAGTTTGGATCTGCGTTCCATTTCGCTAAGCATGCTGCTGCGTTCATTGAGCCTTGGCTGGATATCAAACAATAAGTTGTTGTTTGCTGGCCAACAGGCGGATTAGTACTTGTGTTCTGTGCTGTTGTCACGAGAGTTGCAGCGACTAACAGAACAAAAAATGCTAGAGATACAAATAACGTTTTTGTGCTTGCCATTTTACCTCCTTTCAGATATTTCATTGGTTAGTTGTTCAGAAACTAATTTATTATAAATATATCTGCATTTCAATAGATATAACAGATTGTGCTAACTGAATTTCTCTATTTTAAATGAGACGTCTTTTTCGGTGAGCTCTTCAACGCGCCAGACTCTCTTTGAGCCGTTTTCTGCTTTGAGAACTAAGTGAGTTATTTTAAAATCTTTATCTGTGTTGGCGATTAGATTGTATTCGCCTGATTCTACAATAATTTCTTGGTTTTTTTCCATGTTTTGTTTTTGTGTTTGGAGTTTAAGTATTTTATTGCTTTAATAACTATACTTTAACAAAAATTGTTCTGATTTAGGGCTTAAACTTTGCCTAAAGCATGTATTGTTAACTTAACGGGTGCTAATCTTCTCAAAAAAATTATTTCTTCTTTTTCTTCTTTGGCTCTTTGTCCCATCTTGCACTTTTGCATTTAGGACAA
>JBBTAH010000064.1:0-4033 GCA_038044285.1 Nanobdellota archaeon
GTTAGATTGAAACGAAGATATTGATGAAGCGCACAAAACCTTTTTAAACCAACTTTTTCTTTGGGAGAGATGGGAACGGTTAGAATAAAGTTGAGCAGCATTGACATTGACGCGCTTAACTCTGTTATCGCTATGATTAAGGAAATATCTACGAGAACTGGCATAAACTTGAGGGGACCGATCCCTTTGCCGACGCGAAGAATGAAAATCACTACGCGAAAGTCGCCTTGCGGAAATGGGACTGCAACGTTTGACAGATTTGAGATGCGTGTGCATAAGAGGATTATTGATATGCCTGCGCAAGACCGGGTTTTGCATCCACTGATGACTTTAAAGATACCGCGCTCTGTACAGATTAAGATTGATATTAAAGATTAGCTAAAACTTATAACTTCTGTTTGTGTGTTTTTGTTATGAATGAAATGAAAAAAGTAGTTATTATTGGCGGAGGATTTGCCGGATCAAAGGCTGCGAGAAAACTGCAGAACAAATGCGATGTAACTTTGATTGACAAGGAGGACTTTTTTGAATACACTCCAGGGATTTTAAGGGCTTTGGTTGAGCCAGAACATTACAAGAAAGTATATATTAAACACGAAAAATATCTTAACAAAACTCGGGTTGTTGTTGGAGGTGTTAAAAGCATTTCTGATAAAAAAGTGGCTCTTGACCATGGAAAAAAGGTTGATTATGATTATCTTGTGATTACCTCTGGCAGCAATTATGTTTTTCCAATAAAAGAAGAAAATGTTTTTTTCGCAAAAAGATTTAAGCATTTGCTTGAGGCTTACGATAAAATAAAAAAGTCGCGGCGAATTGCGATTGTCGGGGGAGGAATTGTCGGTGTGGAGCTTGCGGCTGAACTTGCGACGCACTACAAAGGAAAAGAATTATTCTTAATACATTCTCATCCAAAACTTATGGAAAGAAATAATTCTAAAACTGGAGAATATGCAAGAAGATTTTTAGAGAAACGCGGCGTTGAAGTAATACTTGACGAGAAAATAATAAAAACAGATAAAAGACATTTAATTGGCAGATCTGGCAAGAAATATCCGTACGATGCTGTTTTTTTCACTGTTGGCATTACTCCCAATGTGGATTTTATGAAAAATAATTTTTCTCAGTTTGTCTCGCGCGGGATTTCTGTGAATGAATATCTGCAACTTGACGGCAAGCCAAATATCTTTGTTGCTGGTGATGTTACTAGCTTGGCTGAAGAAAAGACGGCGCAGAACGCTGAAAAGCACGGCGAGATTGTCGCCAAAAATATTATATCTTTAATTCATGGCGAAAAAATGGTTAAATATTTGCCTAAAAAAAGAATGATGATTGTAAGCTTGGGAAAATATTCTGGTATCCTTGAGTATGGAGATTTTGTGATGGGTGGGTTTGTTCCGGCTATTATGAAGGAGCTTATTGAGAAGAGAGTGATGTGGGGCTTGAAATTTTTTGGGTGTTAGCGTTGATAAATTTACTTTTTCATTATTAAGTTAATTGCGCCTCCACGGCCGGAGAGAGCCACTATTGCTGCTACTACAATATATTCAATTATTAAGTATGCTCCGAGTATCCAAAAGTTTATTGAGACATAAGTTGGCGTGTTGTTAAGCTCTGTGATGCGTATAACTGTTTTTAAGATAGGGCAGTCTTCGCCTATTGCACATACTGCATTGACGTTTATTGGTAAAAAGAAAAAGGCGGTTGCGACAAAAAGCACGAAGGTTATAAAAATTTTCAAGTAAGTTAATTTGAGGAAGTTCATGTTTTGTATAAGATATAAATGTATAAATATCTTGCTTTTTGAGATGTTTTATGGGAATGGGCGATGAGATTCTTGTTGTTAGAAGAGATGTGCTGTTTAAAGACTATTATTTTTCTGGTTTTATTACTAAAGAACAGATGAATTTTATCCCTATAATTTTAGGAAAAAATGAGTTTCACGTAAGAACCGCAGAACTAGAAAAGAATCCGGAATATAAACAGATTGTATCTTATTTATGGATAATTAACCCAAAAACTAAACAAGTTTTTGCTTATAAGAGAGCTAATAAAAAAGAGCATTATAATGAAGGACGTTTAATGAATAAAATTAGTTGTGGTGTTGGGGGCCATATAGACAAAAAAGATGCTGGATGGGATATTATTGAAAGGGTTATGATGCGTGAATTAAAAGAAGAAGTAAAAATGGAAGTTTATCCAACTCCTAAAGTTGTTGGTTTCATTAATGATGATGGTGATGATGTGGGAAAAGTTCATCTTGGGGTTGTGGCTATTGTCGAAACCACAGATAAAGTAGAAAAGGGAGATAATGAAATGGTTTCCGGCCAATTTCATTCTACCGGACATTTGTATACGTTAGGGGATCTTGAAAGGCTATTTAACAACCCAGAAAATGAAGTTGAAACTTGGACTCGCATTTGTTGGCCATATATTAAAGATTATTTGAGTAAATTATAATCATTATTATTTACTATACAATTGATTAAAAAGGAGTTTTTTATTTTGTTTTTATGAAACAGTATCTTGAGCTTCTCGGAAAAATTAGAAACACTGGTGTGGATAAGTCTGACAGGACGGGTGTTGGGACGAGAAGTGTTTTTGGATACCAAATGAGATTTGATTTAGGAGATGGGTTTCCTTTGCTGACTACTAAAAAACTCCACACCAAATCAATTGTTTATGAACTGCTTTGGATTTTGAGTGGCAGCACAAGTGTTAAAGACTTGCAAAAAAATGGAATAACTATTTGGGACGAATGGGCTGACGAGAAAGGGGATTTAGGGCCCGTTTATGGAAAGCAATGGAGGCGTTGGGAAACTGTTGATGGAAGAACGATTGATCAGATAGGAGGAGTTATTAAAGAAATAAAAAAGAATCCAGATTCGCGACGACTTGTAGTTAGTGCTTGGAATACTGGAGAAGTTGACAAGATGGCAATTCCTCCGTGTCATGCATTATTTCAATTTTATGTTGCGAACGGAAAGTTGAGTTGTCATTTGTATCAGCGTTCTGCGGATGTTTTTTTGGGAGTGCCGTTTAATATCGCATCTTATGCTTTGCTCACACATATGATTGCAGGAGTGACTGGACTTGACGTCGGGGAATTTGTCCACACTTTCGGAGATGTGCATCTTTATAGAAATCATTTTCAGCAGGCAGATGAGCAATTAAAACGTGAGCCCAGGGCTTTGCCGAGAATTGTTATGCCTAAAAAAGCGAGTATTGATGATTATGTTTTTGAAGAAATTAAATTTGAAGGATATAATCCGCATCCTGCGATTAAGGCGCCGATAGCTGTTTAAAATGGCAGAAGGAAATTTAGTTTTAATCGCTGCTGTTGCCGATAACGGTGTGATTGGCTTAAATGGCGGGATGCCTTGGAAAAAGATTCGAGAAGACTTTAGAAGATTCCGTACGATGACTCTTAAACATGGTGTTGTGATGGGACGAGCAACTGCTGAAAGTCTTGAAGCACTGAATGCTTTTCCTCTTGACCAGCGATTAAATGTGGTCATCAGCACCACAAAAGATTATTCTGATGTTTGGGATAATGTAATGTCTACGGGAAGCCTGGGTTTTGGTTTAGAAAAAACAATGCGCCATAATTCTGACAGAATCGGTTATGTGATTGGCGGCGGACAAATTTACGCCGCGACTATTACTTTGCCTGAAAATTCGCGCCTGGAGATTACGCGAGTTCATCAAAATCCAGAAGGAGATACTTGGTTTCCTGTCGGATATCAAGAGAGATTTAAACTTGCGAAAAATGAAGAGCACCGAGATGAGGGATATTCTTTTGAAACATGGACGCGACGATAAATAATGTTATGAGAAATATCTAAGCGTTGATAATTTTACTAATCACTTAATGAATAAATTTAAAACTGCTTTTGTTTTTGTGCGGTTGGCCCGAATGGCACAATGGAACTGCGCGAGTTTGGAGAACTCGTTTCCGCAAGGATATCCAGGTTCGATTCCTGGTCCGGGCGTTCAGTAGTTTGTGAGACGCCTACAATTCACCAAATATGAT
>JBBTAH010000065.1:0-7564 GCA_038044285.1 Nanobdellota archaeon
AATTAATTATAATATCACCTGAAAAAGAATCTCCGTTCAAAGAAGGCACACAATCCAAAGTAATTTCTGCTTCTTCTTTATAAACAATTTGTATTAATGCAGCATTAGTACAAACAACTCCTTGATTGCTTTCTTTTCCATTAATAACAAAATCTCCGGGATCAATTGTTACAGAATATCCTGCGCCATTTTTTACGCTAATTTTAATTTCATCAGGAGTAACGCTCCACGCACTTGCATAAAAATTTCCTGAAAGTGCAGTATTTACAGAAACGCTGGAAGAATTAAAAAACCAGAAATATGCAAGAAAAACGAGAGCAACAATCGCAATTCCAACTCCAATCATCACGCTCTTTTTCATCTTACCTCTCAAACTCCACCGAACTTGAGCTAAATGACCATGGCCCACTGCCACAAGTGCTTACATCCTGTTTTTCAATCATAATCTCTGTATCACTTGTCATCTCTAAAATTATCCTGAAGGGCGAGACCTGATTATCAAATTTTTTCGTCAAAGAGCCATAGCAGTATATGTTTCCAGGCATTACATCTGCAAAATCTCTATTTACATAACCAGAAAATTGCGGATCAAATAAGTAAGTCGTGCTGTCAAGACCTGTTATAGAAGTGCCAACAGAAAAAACTCCTTTCAGTGGATTGAAATTATCATGTGCGAGCGCTATGTGAGGATCTTCAGAACCAATTGATTGAGTGCCCTCCAAAAACCATATTCCTTGCGCTCTTCCAATAATGTCCTGGGCAATAGTGCCACAAACTGGTTCTATTGTTCTTCTATTTCTAACAATAGCAAATAAACCATCCTTAACTTCTGCAGTAAAATATTCAAGAGGACACGTAATATAAAAGGTATTTTCTCCCATACGAGCTGGATTTGCAAATGTTATTGGCTCAAGTCTATAATCAACAAGCCAGAAATCAATTCCTGTAGCTGCTCCTCGAAATCCTCCGGCTGCTCCAATCTCTTCTCCTGCTTGCAGTTGCACAGAGATTGGTTTAGTACATCGTCTGAATTCACTCCCGCCAGCAGTGTAAGATGTGCAATCCCCGTCGGCCTCATCAAAAGCACTTTGCAATTTTTCAGAAAGGAAAGTCACATGCCCAAATTTTGCATATACTTCTTTGCAGGGATAGAATTCTAAATCATAATCAGTATATATTGTCTCAGCAGATAAGTGTTCAGCAGAAGAGATTTGTACAACACTAACATCTCCAGGAGAAAAAACCTTTGTCCTTAGAGGAGATATCCCCTCGCTTGTTTCAGAATATTGCACATTAAAATACATATGATCTGTCGGAAAAACATGGCCTGAAGGGTTCAAACTTCCCAAAGGGGCAATAACATCCAAATCGTCAAATGAAATAGGCGATACAGTAAATAATTCTGTTCCATCAGCACATGAAGGAAAACCCTGAACAGGATAAATTATTTTGCATAATTCATTATATCTTTCTCTGCAATAACTTTTACATCTTCCTTCGTTAGTAAAACAAAATTCCCTGCACTCTTTCTCTCCCGAACATAAATTACCAAGACTTTCTTCGCTGCCAGCATCTAAAAAGTCACTGCCATCGTCACTAAGATTTATTTTATCTTTAATAAAATCTTTTCCAAAAAATATTCCAATTATCAAAACAATACCAACAATCGCAATAGCAACAATAATTTTATTTTCCATTATACCTCCTCGCCCATCGCTCGCAACGCATTCTTATAAGCAAACCTCTCTCGCACAGTAGGATTAAGTTTCCCAATAAAAGTTCTCCCATAATCTGTTATCTTTTTACCAACTTCTCTATCCAATGTCCATACAGCAATTCCTCCTCTATCAGTGCCCCACATAAATTGATTTGGATGCTCTTCAATAAGTTTTTGCCATGTTGCAAGATCCTTCTTAAGTAATGGTTCATAATTATCCAAGGCTTCCAAAAAATCTTCAGTGCTTCCTTGAGTATGGAGCAAATATTTGTCTCCGTATAAATCATTGACAGTAAAATAAATATTTAGATATTTTTTCATGAGTGCGCCGATTTCATCGGGTTTTTCAATTTGCTCTCCATGAACAATAAAATTAATATCTGGATTTTCTTTTAAAACTATTTCAAAATTATCTTCCATATTTTCTCCAGGATGAAAATAAACTGCAAGCTTATTTTCTCTAACAACTGGGTAAATGTCTCGTAAAACAGGATCATCTGGTGGGAGTTCTCTTGAACCACCTTCCTTGGGATAAAGTCCAATTTCTCCAAATCCTTTAAATAATCCAGGATAGATAGAAAGCATATTTGTTAATACACTAGATTTAACTGTCGACAAGCCTCCAGGAGAGTTATCGCTATCAGGTGCCATAATAAAAGGCACAAATTTTTCAGGATACAAATCCATTGTTCTTTTCACCACCTCTACCATTTGTGCTGGAATGTCTGGATATACGGGAAAAAATGCAAAAACTTTGTCAGTGCCTTCATGCTCTAATGTGCAAACAATGTCACTAATCTTGATATTCTTGCCAAGTAAGGGCATGACTTCATTTTCTTGTTCCTCTTCATCGTTATCTCCATCCTCGTTATTTTCATTATTATCTTCTCCAAAATATGCAGAATAAAAGACTTCTTCTCCTTCTTCATCTCCAGGACTAGAATCAGGCAAATTAGCAATATGAAAGTGTGAATCAATCAGCCGGCCCTTATAGTAATCAACAGGATACTCAATTTCTGGAACGGGCGGACAATTAGGATGTCCCATTGCGCGGTCTATTCTATATTCCCATACTGCTTCTTCAAAAGGGATATCGTCAGTTTGCGCTTCTTCTCCTTCTTCATCCAGTATATCTGTAGCCGTTCCATCTGCGCCAGGACTTTCAAAAATTCCAGCATCTACTACATCTGATTCATTATCTTGATAATTCATAAAAAAACCAATTAAAAAAACAAGTGCTAAGACAATAATAGTCACGATAATCATCAAGCTCTTCATAAAATCAACAGACAATCATTGCATAAATACCTTATTATTTATTCATCGGCAATGTTTCCCAAACCCCAATAACATTGCCTTCGGTATCTTTTACTTGCGCATACCATCCCATATCTCCAACCTTGTGATTCGCCATAAATATTTTTCCGCCTGCTTTCTGAATTTTCTTCAAAATATATTAGAAAGTTAAAAAAAGAAATATTTATATAGTCTATATATCTATAGTCTATATGGTTACAACAATACAAGTGAATGATAAAATGCTTTTGTTATTGAAAAAGCTCAAAGAAGAACTTCAAGCAAAATCATACGAAGAAGCAATAGAACAAATGGTTATAGAAAAAAGCGTTCAAAAAGCAAAAAGCAAGTCAATGGCTGGCTCACTAAAAAAATACCTAAAACGCGGAGAAACAACAAAAGATATAATAAAAGAGCTGCAAAATGAAAGAAGAAAAAGCGACAGATTCTAAATTGTTATTGGATTCTTCAATATGGCTGGCATATTTATTAGAGAGTTCTCATCAAAATATTATAGAAAGTAAAAAAACAATTTTTATATCTCCTCTGTCTATTTTTGAAATAAAGAGAAAATTATGCAAAATAAAAATCCCAGAATACGAAATTAAAGAAAAAATATCTTTTATTAAAGAAAGAACCATAACAATAGAATTAAGTAATTTAATAGCTGAAAAAGCAGCAGATATATCAAATGAAAAAGACTTGCCGGCAATAGATTCGTTAATTTATGCTACGGCCCTAATAAATAATATCTTAATTATAACTTTAGACAACGATTTTAGAAGCCTGGAAAATGCAGAAGTTTTAGATTAATCACCACTCAACGCGCTCAATATCAACTTCTTCATAAACAATTTCTTTCAACTCATAAAATTTAATAGTTTCTTCAAATTGATCACTAAAATATCTAATCTGATAATCTTTATCAGTCTTAGGATCAAATAATTCAATTAGCATTTCTTTAGTTGTCTTATAATCCTCAAAAACATAATGCGCATCAACTTCAAGTTTCTTTCCGTCTACAATAACAAAATCTCCTTTCTTCAAAGAAGAAATCGGCTTTGATTGTTTAATCTGCACCATAAACAAAAAAGAATTAAAATGTTTTTAAACCTTTTTCACTAAATCTTCAACTTGCAAAAGTTGAATGAATTAAAGATTTGCTCCACAAATCTTCAAATCTTCCCGACAAGTCCGATTCCAGGCCTCAGTGTTTTCTGCCCAGCTTCCCATTCAACAGGACAAACTTCCCCTCCGTGCTCACGAACATATTTAGCAGCCTGTAACTTGCGTAAAATTTCCTTCACACTTCTCCCTATAGAATTGTCGTGCACATCAGCCGAACGCACAATTCCATCAGGATCAATAATAAAAGTGGCTCTCAAAGAAAGTCCAGCATCTTCTCCATCCTGAAGATAAGTCCCGTATGCCTTACAAACTTTTCCTGTTGGATCAGCTAACATGGGAAAATTAATCTTTTTGATAGAAAGCGACTGGTCCCACCACGCCTTATGCGCATGATGGGTGTCGGTGCTCACACTCATTACTTCTGCACCAATCTCCCTAAAAGACTTGTAATAATCTGCAAACCTCGAAAGTTCAGTCGGACAAATAAAAGTAAAATCAGCCGGATAAAAAGCTAACACAACCCACTTGCCTCTCAAAGAATTCAATCTAATATCTTTAAATTTATTCTGGTGAAAAGCCTTTACAGCAAAATCGGGCGCTCTTCTCCCAACAATATTTCCACAATACTGTAAATTATTTTTATCGCCGTGTTGCATTTTAAACCCATGCGCCTTTTTCAACAATTAGGCACTCTTCATCACTCTTCGGCGCATTTTTAAGCATTATTGTCCTAAAATCAACCTTGCATTTTTCACCATCGTGCTCCTCGCGCACGCCAGAATCATCACTCGCCACACCAAGAGATTCAAATGTCTTAACTTTTCCAAGCTTCAAAGCAAACTTCTCTAAAATCGCCCGCGCCTCGCTTCGTTCTTTATCAGCATCAGCCATAAAAATGAAAAACAAAAAGAGTTATTAAAAATATCGCTACTCAACTATCAAACCAGACCAATTACAAATTATCTTTATTTTTCTTCAACTCGCTCAGCTTAACTTCCCCAAGCGGTTTATCTCCGCGAGGTATCTTGAAGCTCTCCTTAATTTCTTTCCACAAATTATTATCATAACGCAAGCGGACAATAAAAGTAACAACCATAGCAATAACACTTCCAATTCCAGCAAGAAGCATATCTTTCTGCGCGTCCCAAATATCTCCCTGCGCACCGAGAAACGCCAAACCAGCCGACGGATCAACACTCAAAGTAGTAAGCCACTCAATAACTTCATAAATAGCAGAAAAAGCAAGAGTCAACTCAACAGGAAACCAAAATCCCCAAAACCCGCGAGCTCTAGACAAACGCATGAAAACTTCACGAACAGGATAAGCCAACAACAAACCAAAAGAAAAATGAACGACCCTGTCATACATATTCCGATCAGCATTAAACCAGTCCTGCAAAACATATCCAAAAGGAACCTCAGCATAAGTATAATGAGAGCCGATAACGTGTAAGCACATAAAAATAGTCAGCAAAGTGTAAGAAATATTAGATAATCTAAAATACCAAGCAGAAAGCAAAATCAAAGGCACAAAAATAAAAACTAAATAATTCTCAAGCAGCCAGTCATGAGGATAAATTGGATTTATCGCCGCCCAAATCCACACAGCGATAAAAACAACAAGTAGACACAGCTGATATTTTACACGACTCTTCATAAAAACAAAAAGCAAAATCAGTTTATATAACTTTCAATCAAGGCGTGAGCCGGTCTCTATCTCTCGGAAACATCGTCGCCTCACGAATATTGTCAAGCTCGCAAAGCATCAAAGTAAGTCTTTCCAGTCCAATGCTCCAGCCAGAGTGCGGCGGTGCACCATATCTGAAAGAATCAACAAAATCCTTCAGACCTTCAGCTTTCAGTCCTTTTTGTTTTATCTTCGCAATAAGCAGTTCAGGAATATGGATTCTCTGTCCGCCCGACGACAACTCCAAACCCTTGTAAACACAGTCAAATCCTTCAGAATATTTTGCATCAGCTTTCGCATCTCGCGGCATAATATAAAACGGCTTCAAAGAAGCTGGCCAAGAATGCACAAAAACCAAAGTGTCAGGAAACAAGTCTCCCAATTTCTTTTCAGCTTCAGGAGACAAATCCTCTCCAGAAGAAATCTTCACACCATTCTTTTTCAACAAAGCAATAGTCTCATCATAATCAATATACTTCGCACTTGGCACTTTCAGCTTTAATCCTAAAAGCTCAATCTCCATCTTATTCCGCTTAATAACTTCTCCAACAATAAATTTAACAACTTTTTCCTGCCATTGCATTATATCCATCTGTGACATAAAAGCACATTCAATATCCATCTGTCTAATTTCATTAATGTGTCTAACAGTATTATGCTTCTCTGCTCTCCAAACAGGAGTAATCATAAAAGTTTTTTCCATTGAACAAGCAATCATTTCCTTATATAATTGCGGACTCTGTGCCAAACAAGCTTTCTTCTCAAAATAATTAACTGTAAAAACATCAGCCCCGCCTTCAGATGCAACACCAATAATGCACGGCGGCTGCATCTCAATAAACTCATGTGAATCAAAAAATTCTCCAAACGCTCTAGAAATTGTGTGCTGCATCTTAAAAATTGCCTGCGTTCTCCGACGATGGAAATCAACATATCTGTAATCAAGTCTTTTTGGCAATTCAGTCTTGGAAAAATCAGAAACATCAATCGGTAAAGGATTCTCCGCAGCGCTCAAAATTTCAAAATTTTCTGGAATAAGTTCACGCCCTCCGGGCGCCTTGTCGCTTTTCTGCACTTTTCCAGAAATCAAAACAACACTCTCTCGCGAGACTTTCTGCATGAACTCAAATATTTTTTTTTCAGATTTATCTTTGTGCGCAGTTATTTGCATCTCACCAGAAGCATCGCGCAAAACCAAAAAGCGCACCTTTCCCAAATCACGCTGATCATAAACCCAGCCAGCAACAACAACACTCTTGCCAGAATCTTTCCCACTCAACTCGCCAACCATCTGTCTCAAATGCAGTTGCTTCCAATAATCCATAACACCTCAAACAAAAACCTATTTTTAAGTATTATGTTATCAACATGCATCCACAAAACACTACCTAAACAAAAAACAACACAATATTATAGTAACTTTATAGTAGTTTCAAGATAGAAAGGTTTTTAAAATTAGAAAGCAAGCGAATTTTATGGCATTTAAACAGCAAGAGTTAGTTGAACGTGTGAAAAGAGTTATCAAGGAAGTAAAGTCCCTTCCAACTGACTCAAGAGAAACAAACCTCAGTCAAGCGCCATCTTTTAGGGAAAGCCCTTACTGGTCTGCTTTATTGGAGGAAATTGAACAAGTCTTCGGCTCTTTACAAGATTTCTACGAAAGATTTATCCCAAAAGATTTTCTTGAAAAAAATACGGTCCCATTTCCAAGCCAAGAGCAAGAAGAAATTACAACA
>JBBTAH010000066.1:0-1636 GCA_038044285.1 Nanobdellota archaeon
ATGGTTATAGGGCTCCGCCCTTTCGCGGCCGGAACCCGGGTTCAAATCCCGGTTCGGGCATTTCGCTACTCAGCAAAAAATGTCAAATCCGCAAAGCCCTCTTTCTATAAAGTGCGCCAAAAATCAACCCAAAAAACATTCCGCTTAAATGCGCCAAATTAGCAACATTGCTCGGCATAAAAATTCCTATCGCATCGCCGACAGCCCACAAAATCCCCGCGAATATCAACGGCATTGGCAAACCAAAAGCCCAAACAATCATCAAAGGCCTAACAACAATCAAAGCTCCAATAATTCCAAATATCGCTCCCGAAGCTCCCAAAGAAAAATCATAAAAATTAACTGAAAAAATATTCGCCAAAATACCAGTTACAAAAAACACAAGAATAAATTTCCGTGAGCCGATTAATCTTTCAAGCATGCTCCCAAATAATGCTAGAGCAAAAAGATTATACAGCAAATGCGCAAAATCCCCATGTAGGAAAATTGCAGTAAAGAATCTCCAAAACTGCAAAACAGAATTTGCATCAAGCAAAAACAATTCAGTAAACCCTTTAATAAAAAGCTGAACTAAAAAAACAACAAACATCAATAAGCAAAGCTTCAGCGCATAAAATCTAAATCTCTTTTTTCGCATTCAACAATTAAACAGGTAGACAATAAAAACTTATGTAATCAATAAGGTTATAAAGAAAAAATGATAAAAATTATATGCACAAAGAATTGAGAAAATATTTTAATAAGACCATTATTCTTCTTGTGGTGTATTTTCTAAGTTTTGCTCTGAGCTTTATGCTTGTCAGCAAACTAACAATTATAGAACCAAAACCACTAACAGAATTATATTCACTCCAGAATGCAAAACCGGCGACTATTTTTGGAGGTATAGCTCTGACTAACATCGGAGGAGCTTTAATTATGACCGCACTTGGAATATTTTTTGGGATTTCGGCCATAAGTTATACGATAACAAGCGGAATTATTTTTGGCTCTGTGTTTTTCAAAACATTAAAGGTAACAACAATTATGGGGGCATTTACCGCCTACGGACCTCACGCACTATTTGAGATACCAGCTTTAATATTAAGTATGGCGATAGGTCTATCACTTGGAAGCATAGTAGTAAAAGAATATAATAAAAAATACAAAAATAACAAAGCAATGAAAATAACACAAATAGTAATACTATCTCTCGCAGCAATAGCCTTAATCATGCCATCAAAATATTTACTAGGAAATCCAAGAATAGCCAAAGCACTCTTGCTTATGCCGTTATTTTGGCTCACAGCAAAAACAGCAAAAGAAACAAACTTATTCGAAGGCAAAGAGTGGAAGCAGGAAGTCTCAAGAGGAATAAGATTATTTATTAAAGTTATAATTCCGCTGTACCTCATCGCTGCACTTATTGAAATCAGATAAACTTATAAACTCAGCAAAACTCAAAAAAATATGGAACTACAACTCTCGAGGTTAGTTCATTAGCTCACCAGAAAGAGCATTTCTTAGTTTTAACTTCAACGCAAATTCGCAGTCTTCTATCAAAGACAAAAAAATAAATACATGGCGGATGTTGTGTAATGGTAGCATAACAGCTTGTGGCGCTGTTGGAGTGAGTTCGATTCTCACCTTCCGCTTT
>JBBTAH010000067.1:0-2135 GCA_038044285.1 Nanobdellota archaeon
TTTTGGGTGCTTTACATGTGCCTGCTTCGCTTGCAGTGCTGTGCTGTAACGCTGCTTTAGATTCAGATAATAATTTAATTAGATATAGTGACAGAAATTCGCGCGGAACTTGGGTTTATATCTCTGCTGCTGGCGTACGTGAATTGTTTGAGAAACCTGCAGATTTTATTTCTCATGTTGGGGGTGATCCTGCGAATTATGAATTTGTGCGGTTAATTTCTCCGCGCGGATTTAAAATGGGAGATTATGCTGTTGAGAGATTTCCTATTGTTCAGATCCACGATGCTGCAGGACATGGTTTAAATGGCGCTTCTGTTCCTGCAAAATTATTAAGAGCTGGGCGCGGTAAAAATGATGATTCATTTAAGGGGTTATTCGACGATGGCTTTGATGCGCCTGACGCCAGCCGAGACTGAATCCTGCTCGATTATCTTGAAATGCCCGATTTCTTTTGTGTTCTTTACATGAGGGCCTGTGCAGATTTCTCTGGAGAAATATCCTCTTTTATCTTTTAGATCTATTATTGTGTAGACTGAAACTATATCAGGATATTTGTGACCGAATTCTCCTTTTGCTCCGCTTTTGAATGCTTTTTCTAATGTTAGGTCTTCTCTTTTTAATTCTAATTTTTTATTAATAATATTATTAACTACATCTTCAACTTTTTTGACTTCTTCGTCTGTGAGTTTTCTACTGAATGTGAAATCAAATCTTGTTCTTTCTGGAGTGATGTTTGAGCCCCTTTGTGCTACTTCTGGGCCAAGTACTTGAGACATGGCTTCATTTAGTAGATGTGTTGCTGTATGCAAGCGTGTTGTTTTCTCTGAGTGGTCTGCTAGACCTGATTTGAATTTGCCTGCTGATGTTGAGCGAGAAAGCTCCTGATGTTTTTTGTATTCTTCGTGGAAAGATTTAACATCTACTTTTACTTTTTTTTCTTTTGCCATTTCAGCTGTCATTTCAATTGGAAAACCATAAGACTGGAATAATAAGAATGCTTTCTTTCCATCAATTATTTTTTGGTTTATTGCTATTTTTTCAAATTGTCTTATTCCTTTTTCTACTGTTTTTCTGAATTTGTTTTCTTCTTCGTCTAATTTTGTTAAAATTAAGTTTTTGTTTTTTTGTAGGTCTTTGTAATCTGAATAAATATCAAAAATTGGTTCTGCTATTTTTGTTGTGAAATTTATTTCTATGTTTAAGAGTTTTCCGTAACGTATGGCTCTGCGGATTAAACGTCTTAGGATGTAGCCTTGTTCGGTATTGCTTGGAGATATTCCGTCTGAAATTATAAAAACGGATGCTTTTGTGTGGTCTGCTATGATGCGCATTTCTTTTTTATGGTTTTCATATTCTTTATGTGATATTGATTCTATTTTGTCTATTATTGGCTTAAAAATATCAGTAAGATAGTTGTCGTCTAATTTATTCATGGCCGCCAGAGTGCGTTCTAGGCCGCCGCCAAAGTCAATGTTTTTTTGTTCTGAAGTTTTATATTTTCCCTTTTCATCTTTTATATATTCCATTAAAACGTTGTTTCCTATTTCAACCCATCGTTTGTCTTTTGTGTCAAAATGTTTTGGAGCTGGAACCGAATCAGTCCAGCAGAATATTTCTGTGCATGTGCCGCAAGGACCTGTTTCTCCGGCAGGGCCCCACCAATTATTTTCTTTTTCTAAAACACCTTTGTCAATGAAAGCTATGCGTTCTTTTGGTATTCCTAAAGATATCCAAATTTTTTGTGATTCTTCATCTTTTGGTATTTGGGGAAATCTTTTGTCGCCGCCGAAACAAGTTACTGCAATTTTTTCTTTAGGTATTTTTAGTATTTTAGCTACGAATTCTAAGGTATATGAAATTGCTTCTTTTTTCCAATAATCTCCTAGTGACCAGTTCCCGAGCATTTCAAAAAATGTGTGATGAAATTCGTCGCCTACTTCTTCTATATCGCCTGTTCTAATGCATCTTTGTATATTGACTAGACGGCTGCCTAATTGATGCGGCTGGCCTGTTAAATACGGAACTAGTGGATGCATTCCTGCAGTTGTGAAGAGAACGGTTGGGTCGTTTACTGGAATAAGCGAAGCGTTTGGGATTTCTTTGTGAGATTTGGATTTGAAAAAATTTATGTATTT
>JBBTAH010000068.1:0-1179 GCA_038044285.1 Nanobdellota archaeon
AGCAAAACTCACAGACGTTTTTCTTTCCCTTATGTACGTGCATTTTTTTAGAAGACATCTTCATCTTCTTCATAGCTCTTTTTTTATTTGGCATATCAAGCAAAACTCAAAGAGATATATAAAGCTTTCAGATACTTAAACACAGTCCATAAATCATCTATAGGATACTATTGATTGTATAATATAGAACATTTCAAACTTTATGAACTAAGCATAAATTAAGCAACTTTAGCATCCACACATGGCTGCCAAGATTGAAATTCACGATAATGATCCTTTAATTCTTCTCTTAACGCTTTTAAGTTTGCTTCTCTACCTAAAGCACCAGAGCTAGTAAATTTTGCGACTGTGTCTTGGGTAAGCGCAAAAGCAAAAGCTCCGTCCCTCACAGGTACGCGAACAAATTCAGGATCAGCAAGCAGCTCTCTGATTTTAGAAAAGTCGTAAATGGTAAGTCGATGGTGAAAAATATCAGTAGGAGTGAAAAATTCAAACGGCACACCCTTTATTTCGTTAAATCTATTATTTTCAATCCTATCTCTAATTTTTCTGTAATCATCACTACAGGGATTTAAGAAAAAATAATCAACATTTGCATCTGTAAGGTATACTAAGCTAGCTTTACTAATAGGACGTGCTCGGTCAACATAAGCGCGGCCATTAGCACCTTCTTTGCGCATCATATCTATCGGAAGAGTTCCTTCTAGAGTTTGCAGTTCATCAATTGAAATAGGTAAAACTCCTCCTGCATACCAATATCTTGATTCGCTATCTGCCTGACGTTTTTGCTGAGCACCTCTTATCTGCGCAGGCAAAAATTGACGCTCTAAATTTGGCTCTGGATGAAAAACAAGATCATCGCTTGAAAAGATTGAATAGTGGAGCTGCAATTCAGGAGAGTCTACGCTTGTCTTTCTTTTATCTTTTGGATTTTTAGCTTCACCCCTTTCAAAAAATGGCAGAGAATCTCCAGCTCTTTCTTCATACATTCTACTAAGCAGCTGACGTGCCTTATGCAAACGCCATCTTGCAGTACTTCCATTAATTTTTGCTATCTCGGCTGCCTCTCTACTATTCAGCCCCCTAAAAACACATAGCTCAATAATTTCGCGATATTTCCTTGGAAGAGACTCGTAAACTTGTCTGGCAGTTTTATGTGGCTCATTTCTCATTAGTTGA
>JBBTAH010000069.1:0-10866 GCA_038044285.1 Nanobdellota archaeon
TTGTTCCATTTGATCCACTTTCTGCTAGTAGTTTAGGAATTGCTGTGCAGACTATAAATCATGTAGCTGCTTGTGATTGTGCAGCAGCATAAAAAATCTAATTTATTTTTTTATTTTTTTTGATTGTTTGCAACGAGGTGGATGCAGATTTATTTATTTTATTTTCTTAGGTAAAATTCCAGCCTTATTTTGTCTGGGTCGTCAAACCAAATAAATTCTTTTTTGCCATATTTATCAATTTTAATTCCACTATTTTTAATATTATTTTTATCAAGTACCTTTTGCATTTCTTTTAGCTTTTGTAATTTATTTACTCCAAAAGCAATATGATTTAATCCTAAATTATGTTTATCAAACTTTTTTGGATTTTTTTTATATGGATAAGTTATAAAAAATTTAGTTTTTCCTATTTTCCAAGAAACATCGTATTTTTGTATGGTTGCCTTACCTAATAATTTGCTATAAAATTCCGTGCTTTTTTTCAAATCTTTAACTGATAATATAATGTGATCTACAAAATCTGGTTCCATTTTATTCTATTACAGTATTAAGTCTTATTTAATTAGTTTCTTCTTTTTTATTTTTGATTGTTTTCTACAATTTTGTCTAGTTCTTCTTGTTCTTTTTTAGTAAGCGTGAAATCAAATACTTCTTTGTTTTCTTTGATGTGTTTTATGCTTCCTGATTTAAATAATGTTACCACATTCTTTTTTGAAATTAACCAATTAATCACAATTTGACTTTCGGTTTTATTGTATTTTTTAGCTAATTTTGACAGAATTTCTATTTTTTCTTCATTAATTCTACCCCTCTGGAATGGTTTGTGGGCTATGACTATAATATCATTTTCTTGGCAGTATTTGATAGTTTCTAAGTCTACTTCTTTACTCCATAGATTATATCTGACTTGATTTGCGACGATTTTATTTTTTGAATGTTTTTGTGCTTCTTTAAGTTGAACTATGTTAAAATTGCTTACGCCAATATTCTTTACAAGACCTTGTTCTACCAATGAGTCCAGAGCTTTTATTGTTTCTTTAATATTTATATTTGGGTTTGGGAAGTGAATAAGATATAAGTCGATGTATGTTGTATTGAGTCTTTGAAGACTATTTTTTGCGGATTGTATAACTTTTTCGTACTTTAGATTACTAGGATCGACTTTTGTTGTAATGAATAGTTTTTTTCGGTCATATCCTTTTATTGCCTGACCAATTAACTCTTCCGCATGGCCCCAACCCCCATATACTTCTGCAGTATCTATATGGGTATAGCCAAGAGATATCACTTTTTTGACAATTTTAATCCACTTATTATCATCGCTATAATCTGGTTCGCGATGTCCGCCTACTAAATATGTACCAAATCCTATTGTAGGTATTGAAAATCCTGATTTGAGTTTCTTTTTCGTAATATGGTTGGTCATATTTCAATTTGTTTGAGTGTCTATAAAAAGTTAGTGGCCTTTTTTATTAATTACAAATCGTGGCCGATGCCGTAATATGTTTGGGGATCTTTGTTTGGGTATTTTTGTGGCTTCTTTTTTTCGTCCCATTTTTCCCAGAATATTTTGTTTTCTAGAGCGACTTTTCTTGTAGGCTTGCGCATTTTGTATTTTGGATAGCCGACGGCGATGAGAGCTTCAACTTCCCATTTGTCCGGGATTCTGAACTGCGCTTTTATTGCGTTGTCTGCGAATGAGCCGATCCAGCAAGAGCCGACGCTTAATTCTGTCAGGCGAAGTAGTATGTTTTCAATTGCTGCGCCGGCTTGCTGTTTTGCGTAGTTTTTTCCGCGCTCGTCGTATAATTGCTCAAGTTTTTGCTGTTCTGAGCAGACGATAATTATCCAGCTTGAGTCTGCAAGCCAATACTGCTGGGCGTGCTCTGCGAGGAGCTGCTTTTTTTCTATTTCGTTAACTATGACGAATTTTAGATGATTTATATTTCCGGCGAAAGGCGCGTGGTTTGCCGCGTCCACTGCTTCAAGAACGGCGTCGAATTTCACTGGCTTGCTTGAGAATTCCCTTATTGACTGGCGGAGTTCTATTGCGTCCTGGGCTTTCATGTTTTTATGAAAGAAAGGTTGTATAAAAATGTGTTGTTAATATCTAATTTCTCCGCCGCATAACAGGGTACCTTGGTTTGTGTAAATTACAGCAGATTGGCCCTCGGCTATGCCCTGCGTTGGATTTTTTAGAGTACAAATAATTTTATTCTTATTTTTTGTTATTTGTGCTGGGATTAATTCTCCGAGATGTCTTATCCTTACTTTAATATTATTTAATGGGAAATTTACTTTATTAATTAAATTAATGTTGATTATTTGAAATTGGCTTTTGAAAAGTAATGGATGCTTTTTTGGAGCTACTATTATCGTATTTGTTTTTTTATCTTTTTTTGCTACATAGAGCTTTGATTTTACTTTGTTTCGGTATTCTTTGTTTATTTGGATGTCTTGGTCTTTTATTCGCTCTCCGATTGTGTAGAATTCAAGGCTTTGATGTGTTCCTATTAATTTTTTATCTGCTGATAGAACTTTTCCAGGCTTGTTTTTTATTTTTTGTTTCAGGAAGTGCTTGAAGTCTATGTTGCCTACGAAACATAACCCTCGTGTGCCGTGCTTGTTCCAATTATGTAGCTTGTGCTTTTTTGCTATATGTCTTACTTTGGATTTTGTGTAGTCTCCTATTGGGAATAATGTGTGCTCTAAATCTTTTTGTGTTAGGCCATATAAGAAATATGTTTGATCTTTGTTTTTATCTTTTGGTATTTTTAGATAGTATAAATATTCTTTTTGATTTTTCAAAATTGGACGCAATTTAGTGCGGTTGCGTCTTATTTGCTGCATTTTTATTTTTTTTGCATAGTGGCCTGTTGCTATGAAATTGCATTCGCGTTTTTTTGCTTCTTTCCAAAGGAATGGGAATTTTATTTTTATATTACATTGTGCGTCGGGGTTTGGTGTGACTCCTTCAACATATGCTTTAAACATTTTATTCAATACTTGAGATTTGTATTCTTTTTCGTAGTCTAATTCTATGAATTTGATATTTAGCTGCGCCGCTATTCTTTGCGCGTCTTTTTTATCCTCTAAATATGTGCATTCCTTTGTTATGTCAAAGTGCGTCCGAGCACTTTGAGCATCCCAAAAATCCCTGTTCAAATGTAAAGTTTTTGTGATTTTGTTTTTTTCTGAGAAACATCTCATAAATGCGCCTATTACCTCGTAGCCTTGCTTTTTTAGAAGAAGAGCTGCGACTGCAGAGTCTACTCCGCCTGACAGGCCTAGAAGAACTTTTTGTTTCATTGTTTTAAAAAATTGAGATGTTATAAAAATCTATTCGTTATGTTCGTGCTCGCTTAGTACTTTGCCACTTGACAGCACGTAGCCGAGAAGCGCAACGTTGATTACCATGCCGAGGAATGCTTCTGAAGCTGCAAGGAATCTATTTATTCTGCTTAATGGAGTTATATCGCCGTAGCCGACTGTTGTGATAGTGACTGTGCTGAAGTATAGCGCTTCACCCAGACTTAAATTGTTATTAATGCCGTTGACAAGGAACTCATCCGAATTTGAGAGGTATGCTCCAGCAAAGAGAAATATCACCATAAATAAAGTTGTTACGTAGCTTATTAGGAAATGAGTTATCTTTTTTGAGCTGAGCTTTGTTTTGACCCATAGCATGAGGCCTGTTGCGTAGATAAGGATTGCAATGAAGACTGTTATCAACAGAGGATTTAAGCTACCTTTTAGAGAAATGTGTAAGATTGAGAAGACAACCATAGCTCCGATTGTTGTGTAATCCTCGAGAAGAGTGCCGCCCTGACGACGGATGTGCACGACTTTTAAAGCTATAAATACTAAAATTAGAAACGGGACTATATAATATGGAAGATCTATTAATTTTTCAGACGTTAATGAACTTATTAGCGCCACTACTATTATTAATGCTAAAATAAATTCAATGCTTTTTGGACCGCGCCAGTGATCATGCGGCGGCGAGATTTGCGGTTTTATATGGAATTTCATATATGGGATAATTACTTTTTGTTTATATAATTATTCTTTCTTTGTGAAAGGTTTAAATAACGAATTACGCGTTTTCTTGCTAGGTCCCGATAGCTCAGCAGGTAGAGCACACGGCTGTTACAGAAAAAGCAAGTTTTTCTGTCCTTTCGAAAGGCATTGCTTTCTAAAGTAACCGTGGGGTCGGAGGTTCGAGTCCTCTTCGGGACGTTTTTTATTTTTTCCTATTTTTTTGGAAAATATTTTGTCGTCGAGAAAATTTTTTGCTTTTTTCTCTGGGAATTTATTTTTTGAAAAATTTAGCAAAGTTTTAAATATAAGCGGATATTTTTTTATTGAAAGAGGTCATTGTGCTGATAATGAAAAAGAGAGCTAAGAAAGCCAAAAAGCGATCTGCTAGGAGTAGATAACTTTAGGTTTTAGCAATTTTATTTTTATTTTAAATTTTTACTTTTTCCTGTTTTTATTATTCCTTTCTTTTTGTATTTATTCTTTCTAAATATTTATATGCATTTGCCTGCTTTGTGCCTTTGATTATATTTATTATCGCTGTCAGAGCGTTTTCTGCGATTTCTGATGGGCCGATAATTCCGACTTCGTTATTGTGGATGCTGATGTCGCATTTCGTTATTTCTTCAATTGTTTTTTTTGTCTTGCCGCGAGTGCCAATTAATCTGGAACGCACTACTTCTAAGTTTTTTGTGTTAGCATAATCTTTTATATTTATTTTAATGAACGCTGTTTCTTCGTCTAGAACTTTGAGCGATTTATCCGCGGAGAATCCTAAATTCAAGGCGTCTACAAAACGCTGGGCTTCAAACTCATCCAATGGATTTGTGTTGATTTCAAGTAAATTTCCTTTAATGTTTATTTTCGCTCTGAGTTTTTTTTCTATTTTTTCTTTTGCTCGGATTATCTCTTTTTTGTTGTTTATTCTTAATGTGATCATTTTTAGAAGCCGCTTTCTAAGTTGTTTAAGAGATTTTTCTTTTTTAGCTGGATGATTTCGTTTGGCCTGTATTTGTAGATGATATCCCCCTTTGCATCGTCGAAGTCCCAAGGTTTTATCAAGATTATATCTTTTGGGCGGAGCCAGAGCTGGCGCTTGTATTTTCCAGGGACGCGGCAGTTTCTCGTTTTGCCGTCGGTTGTACGGACTTCCATCCTGTTGCCGCCGTATCTTTGAATTATGACTCCGATTACTTCTTTATGTCTTGGCATTCTTGCTCTTACGAACCCTTCTTGAGGTGCTTCTTTTGACTCATCTTCCGAATTTTCGTCTAAGATTTCTTCAAAGTCACCGAAATCACTTTCTTCTTCCTGTTCCATTGGTTTTGCTGTAGAATGATGGTTTTTAAATTTAGCGGGTTTCATTTTATATTGAAGATTATAGTGTTTTAATTGTTTTAGGTCAAATCAAAACTAATACGAATGGAACTCGTTGGACTTTTTTCCATGAGTTTTTTCCAATTAGGCCTGCTTCAACTGCTGCTTTTATGGATTCTTTGCCGACTATGTTGAATGTTGCGTCTTCTTTTGCTTCTCGTCTTATTAGTTCTATTAAGTCCTTTTTATTTATTTGCTGACCGTTGTAAAATGATTCTCTGACGTCTAACTGTTTTACGCCTTCTTCAAATCTTTTTCCTAACAAAGAATCGTCGCATATCGCAACAGTAGTTCTATAAGATTTGTGAATTTTTATCCACATTTTGTTACTTTAATTTTAAAAATTTATTAAATCAAAATTTGCAGTTATTTGGTGATGCCACCCATCCTGCACACTGTTGTTCCGCAATTTGGGCACTTGCCCTTGGCAATTTTCGTGCCTTTTGATGTCTTGGACTCAACAGGATTTTTCATATCAACTTGTTTTTTGCATTTAACGCAATATCCTTTTGTTGCCATGGTTCCTCCTTGACGACGATAAGCGCGGGGGTATTTTAAATGTTTCTTTTGATGAATTGTTTATTTTTTGATGATAATAGTTAATGTTTGTGGCTTTTTTGGCCTGGTGCTTTCTTTTTTTGGCGATGGAGGATTTTGTTTACTAAACTTTTTAATAATTTTTACAAATTATATCTTATTGGGGATTTAGCGCCGCAGGCTAGACAATGCTTGAATTTTATGCCTTTTTCGCTGATGATTTCTGTATCGGGTTTTTTGCATTCTGTGCAGAGCACGAACTCTTTGGTGTACATTGCAATTTTGTCGTTGACTTTTACTGAATTGAGATGGGTTTTAAGTATGAGGCGGTCTTTTTCAAGAATGCCAGAAACTGCGAGTTCTTTTTGTAGAAATTTTGCCATGTGGTCCGCCGGCCTGCGGATGTACGAAGCAATTTCGCTAATGTTAGTCACTATTGTGTTTTTTCCCTGGACTTTGCCTTGGACTTTTGGGATTTCAAAACGATCGCTTGAGGTTGTAACTACTTTGATTTTTTTGTACGCTTCTTCGAGCATTTCTTCATAAGACTTCATTACTTTCTGGATTTTACCAAGGTTTATAAATTTGTTTGAGTTCTTGGTTTGATGAAGATAAAGAATATTGTTTTGGGACTTGGGATTATTATTGTTTATATGCTTGCGCTGCATCAGGGAATGGAGACGTTTTATCCGACTCCAGAGTATGAAGATTATTGTGATATTCGTGTTGGGCCGATCGGGCGCGAGCCAGGGAGTTGCCAGAATGTGCCGGAGCTGACTATCAAGGCTGAGCAGTGCTATCAAGCCAAGGGGGAGTTTGTTTATGAGTATGATTCAAATGGATGTCCTATTGACGGATATTGCGATGACTGTAGGATTGATTATGAGGCGGCAGTTGATGTTCATTCCAGCCGCGTGTTTATCGTCGCGCTGATTATTGGTGTTGTTGTGTTTGTTGTTGGTCTGTTTTTGCTAGCGACTGAACCTGTTGGGAGCGCGCTAATGGCTTCAGGGATTTTGAGCGTGTTTTATGGAGTTGTTCAGAATTGGAGGAATTTCACGCAGGCGTGGAGATTTCTTTTGCTTTTTGTTTTGCTGATTATTTTGATTTGGGTTGCTTTGAGATTTAATGACAAGAGGAAGAAATTTGGGTTTAAGGGGAAATAATATATTTTTAGAAAGGCACGTCTTCGGTGAGATAGGGAAAATGCTTTGGGTTAACGCCTTCTGTTAAATGCAATTGGCCTTTTGGTGTTTGATGAGTTTGTGTGACTTTTGGAAGGCAATCTGCTCTTGAATAAATCAAATTATTATTCCATACTGTTCTTTCTGTTTCACCTCTGGTTTGGTGTATCGGGAATTGTAGCATCCAATCCCAAGGAACTAAATACATTTCACGTTCTGTTACTAATCTTTCTAATTTTTCTCTTCTTCTTAATTCAGGATGCAGCGATTTTATTGGCCTTGTCAATTTGTAAAATCCTAAGCACCAATAGGCTGGCCGGCCTTCTGGATCTTCTCCATAAGCTAATTGGTAATCTAAGACCACCCATTTTCTTGGATGTTTGCCTGCGGGGTCTAAAAATCTGAACTTTACTTCTACTACTGCTTTGTTGCTTGATAAGTCTATATCGTGACCGTTTCTGTGCATGCCTAAGACATTTGCAACATATAACTCATGCACTGCGGGCATTAAGCCGTTGAATTTTCTTGGTTCCATTTTTCCAGAGCATAATTAAAGTTTTTAAGAATTAAGGTGTTTATCCAAGATATCTCACTTTGCCCGGGCGGGGCTCGTAAATTGAGCCTTCTTCCAAGAGCTTGCGGATTTCCTGATTTATTAGTTCTTGTTTTGCCTGCAGTTCTTCTGTGAGTTTTTTGATTTCCACGCCGCTGTTTGGCTCTTCGCGCTTTATTATTTCTATTATTTTGTCTTTTATTTCTGTTAATTCTTTTTTGTCTGTTGGTTTTGGTTTGTCTAAGTCTGTTTCTAATTTTCTTAGTAAGAGGTATTCTGGCTGTTTCTTCTTGATTATTTCAGGAGTGACGTAAATTTCTTTGTTCCATTCTCTTATCATGCCGATTGCTAGGACAGTGTCTCCTTGTTCAAAGTTTTTTAATTTTTCTATTTCTTCGCCGAAGGTTTTGAGTTTTATCTGGCCTGTGGCATCGTCCAAAGTTACTGATGCGAACTTTTTTTCATCGTCTTGGATGTATTTGTCAACGACGTTTGCTATTAGATTGACTCTTGCGACGTTTTTTCCATTTGCTTCTATGAATCGGAGCTTCTCGCCGTCTACGATTTGATTTCCGTTGATGATGTCGCCTATTTTCACTTTGAATGCTGTGTGGCGCTTGAATTCGTCTGCCATCTTTTTATTGAATTTGGTGTTTATTTAAGGATTGTTGTTTTTGCCTATTGGCTTTGATTTTCTTTTGACTTTTCTATGGCTGATATTATGCTTATGATAAGAGAGATTAGCATGCTAATTGTTGAGATTATTAAGTTTAATAAGTCTAGCGGATTTGTTTGTATTAAAATTGTTGCGAAGTAAATGAATAATATAAAATTAATCACTTGCGATAGTACTTGCAACTGATCTGAAATATTCATAACTTATTTTAAGAATAATTCTCTTATTATCCCAAATATAAGAACCCCTATGGCTATTAGACCAATAATCCATGCAATCCACTGCAATATGGATATTTTGTATCCCATTATTTTAATAAGCTGAAGGCATTAATAAGTTTTATTATATTTGCCTGATTAAATCTGGCATTAGTTTTACTTCGGCTTTTCTTAAATGCTCTCTAAATGTTGAAACAGATGTATTCATTTTTCTTGCTAGCTGGTGGAGGTCTGTTCTTTTTGGCCAACTGTAATAACCTTCTTCTAACGCTAGTGTCAATGCTTCTTTTTGCTTAGGAGATAAGTCTGGAAGAAGCTTCGTGTAGTAAATATCTCTTAGATGCGTGTTTTTCATTGATTTTATAATAACATATTTAGAAATCTTTTCTACTTCAGCTATAAAATTTATAAGATATTTTTTATCCCATGAGGCGACTTCCCAGTGCTCTTCTCCTTTGATATTAATATTAATTGGTTTTGTCCAGATAATTTTTTGCTGTTGATGGGCTTTTACTGTTACAGGTATTTTCTTTTTTGTTACTTCTACGAGAAATATTTTATTACCATCAACTTCAATTTCTTGCAGTTCTTTGTCTTTTTTTACTGCTTTAATGAATTCTTCAATATTTTTTCATCACCCCATAAGGTATGGAATTCTGGGGAATATGTAGTCTCTTTTTCTACATAGAGATTAAATGGAACTGACAATGTAGAAACTTTAAACTGTTCGCATTTATTTCCAATTAAACAGTCATGCTTAATGATTAATTCTGCTATCCACATACCTTACATATATGTGGCTTTCAGTTTAAATATTTATGGTTTATTAATTTAATTATATTAGGTTTTCTTGTTTAGTACCTTATATATAGGGTATTATATATGCTGGTAAAATTTTAACTAATTTGCTTTTTGGTGTTTTTTATGGAAGAAGAAAGCGTTGCAGAGGCACACATATGGTATCGCCAGATACTTGAATTATATCGAAAAGATTTAGCTTCGGTATTGCCCTCTGATTTAGGGTATACTAGACAGGTTCATGAAGCAGTTGATAGAGCAGTCATAGGCGCTCTTGAAGATACTGTCACCCCCAAATTTTTTGAAGAGCGTATTCGTGCTGCATTAGAAAGAGCAAGTTATCCTTTAGAACTTATTGAAGAGGTTCCTCGTAAAGTTTCTAAATCTATTGAAAGAAATTGGGTCCATGAATATATCTTTTTTCTAACTAAACGGGCTCAACGTCCCTCCAAGGAAGAACTACTTCGGACCTTAGAAGAAAATGATGGTAATGTTACCAAAGCGGCTGGTTATTTAGGGAGAAACAGAGTGACACTTTATCAATGGATGCGAGATTACAATATTGACCCAGAAGAGTCCAGATTTTGCTTTGGTAGTATAGCTAAACAATATATTATAAGACCTCGTAAGTGGTCCGATACTAAAGATAAGCGGTTTAAGGGTATAGAAGCCCAAAAGAAGAGAGAGGAAGAAGAAATTTCACGCAGAGACCTTGTAGAACTCCTTTCTGTTAGAGCTTCTTTTGTGGGCAGAATTTTTCATTATGAAAAAAATAAAGCTACTCCTTGGGATCCTAAAAAGATTTCTATAGACGATTTTCATCCTGATGCTAAATATCTTAAATGGTTAAAGGAACACGGATATAATCCTTATAAGATTTAACTTAGAGCTTTTGAATAAACCCTTGTTTAGGTCGGAAGATATCACCAGTTTTTGAGAGTTGGTTTATTGCATCTTCCAAGTCGTCTTTGGACATTTTGTCGTTGACTATTTTTTCTATTTCTTCTATTGGAATGAGCTTGCCCATGCTTGATTCAAGGCGCGAGATTGTTTCCCTGACTGCGATTATTTTTCCGCGTTTTGAGCTTGGAATTCCTGTTGTGACTCTGTCAATATCAAATGACTGGGTTTCTTCGTCAAAGCCGACTTGCATCAAGGAATATTTTAGGAGAGAGATTGCGCGTTTCGCGTCTTCAATTGTTACGAAATTGCTTAGCCGGACTTTTGCGCACGCCTCTGAAAGGCGGACTATTGCTTCTAGCTGGCGAGCTGTTATTGGAATTGGCTTCACGCTTTCTGTTGAGCTTGTTGATTTGTTTCTTAAAGAAATATAGAAATCTTTTATTTCTTCAACTGCCTCATCTGTTAGTTTTGGCTTGAATTTTTTTCTTGCGAAAGAAATATATTTTCTTAATAATTTTGGGTCAACGACGTCACGTTCTACTATTTGCTGGTGCTCTTCAAGGACGTGCTTTGCGATTGCTT
>JBBTAH010000070.1:0-2588 GCA_038044285.1 Nanobdellota archaeon
TGTGACCTAAATGGGATGAGAGCTAATTCCACCCCATGACCTTTTCCTAAGCTCAAGTCAAGCGCTTTATTGTCAGAAGTAATAATCTGTCCAAGAGCAGGCACTCTCCATCCAAGAATAAAAAGAGCATAGTTGTATTGTTCCAACATTTTTAATGGATCCAATGCTTGTTGATATTTTCCGAGATCCGCCCAATTTTCAAAAATAATAATGGGTCGGCTACTTTTAATGACGTTCGAAGCTCCTCTAATCACATCATACTCAGCATCTTCGGCGTCTATTTTCATGAGGTCAGGAAAAGGCAAGGAGTTAGCTACAACCAAATCATCAAGTTTCTGTAAATTAACCTCTGTTCTAGTACAGGGCACGCTAATACCAACAGTATTTTCCTGTATTGTAGTCAATCCGCTATATAATGGATGAGGAAGAGTCATTGAACCTACGCCGTTAAAATGAGATAAAGCACACTCATAACTCCTCACAGAAGAACTAACGCCTGCTTCTTTTATGATTTGTTGTAAATCGAGATGCGCTCTAGGATTTGGCTCAAATGTAATAATGTCTCCCTGAAAACCCCCGCTAACAACAAAAAGAGGAAAATATCCCCAATTAGCTCCTATATCGTAAAATGCTCCGTGCGGGAGGAGTAACGCATCAAGTGCGCCGCAAACTTCAGGTTCATAACCGAAAGCATATCGGTCAAGATATAAAGCATGAAATTGGCCGTTCTTTGAGTTAAATCGTATGTTGCAAATACGCCCATCTCGAAACGCCAATTGAAAAGTGCCATAAGCTTCCGAGGGATCATTCTCCCAAAATTCAAGAAAGGTTTTCGTAGGTTTAATTTTAGATATAGAGGGAACCCCATTAAACTTTTTGATAAAACGCCTTACTCGCTCTGTAGTCTGAGTAAGCTTAAACGGATTGCGAGGTACAAATGGCCGTACAAACATATCAACGCAACAAAAAACACCATTATAAAATTTATGATGATTAAGTACAACAAATAGAAACCTTTTTAATCAATCTTTTTTTCGTATGATTGTGCCTCTGTAGCTCAATGGTAGAGCATCAGTTTTGTATGGCAGCGTAATGTCAAAAACAACTGAGGGTTGGGGGTTCAATTCCCTCCAGAGGCTTAAAGCATAACAGCTTTCTGTCCGCCAACAAGAATCTCTGCGATATTTTTGTCCAAAGTAACTGAATCACCTTTCTTGAAAGGTCCTCGTGGCTTGCCGTTCATATCCACGAAAGAATCAACATCATCTGTAATCAAAAGCGCAACATCCCTCAAAGCGACAGATCCGTCAAGCAGAAGATTAGCGACAAGCTTATCAGTCTGTTCAACATACAACAACAATTTCTCAAACAAATCTTTCTCAAAAGGTAGCATGTCCTCAAAATCTTTCTTCATCAGTCCAGTCTCATTTGCAACAAAAACTAAATTCAAAATTTTCTTCTTCCGACGCAACATCATCTCTTTAAATAAAATCATAGAATTCTCATATTGTTTCTTCTCACGCACGATATTATCAGAAAAGAAATCACCATTCTGAGTTATCGCGCGCTTGTGCTCGTGAATCAGCTCTGAAAAGCCCTTAAAAAAATCAAGCGGCAGTTTCTGCAAGCTATCGCTGTTCTTCTCCTTCCTCAAAAACTCATACAAATCCTCGTATCTAATCATAAGAAGTTTTACCTCCTAAAGCGGGCGTTTGAAAAATCTCACTTTTCATCATGCAAAAAAATCAGGACAATATTTTATAAACATAATGGCGCTCTAAACAAACAAAGTTTTCTTCAATAAAGCCCTTCCTTCAAATCTCCTCCCTTTAAGCCCGTCTATTTCAGTAAATCGCCCATCATAATTTTTCAAATGAGAAGAATCAAAGAACAAAACAGGCACTGGATTAGCGGTATGCGATTTAACTCTACAAGAAGTAGTGTGCTCAGCAGTCACTAGCAATCGCGCATGATGCTCCTCAAAAAACAAGCGCAAAAATCCAAAAAATTCCTTGTCAATACATTCAATTAACTTAACTTTCTCGCGCGGTTTATTATCATGCCCTGGAATATCAGTCTCTTTAAAATGAATGTAAAAATAATCATATCTGGAAAAATTGGTCTTGAGCATATCAGTCGCGTACCCAACGGCAAGCTCAAGTCCTTTCTTCAAATGCTCATAAGAATCAATTGATTTCATTTCAGGATAATCAAAAGAAGAAACCTCCATCCCAAAAATCTTAGCAACTCCAATCTCTAAAGGCATGTATCCAAAACCAAGCCATTTACCTGGCAATTTTTTCATTTCAAAAACTTTATTTCCAGGATCGCGGCACAATAAAAAATTTGCAGAAAAAAATCCTTTCTTCTCGCGTCTCGCATTAATAGGGTGATTCGCAAGAACAACATAACTCTTCTGAACAAAAGTATTAACTAAATTAGCAGCAAGTTTTGCCGATGAGCTATCATCATATGGCTCTGAAAAAGGCACTTTTTCAGAAGCATTAACAACAGAAAGTCCAAGATCATAAGCAGGATCAACATTTGATATATTAGCAGAAAAATTCCCCTGAATAACAACAACAGCT
>JBBTAH010000071.1:0-1393 GCA_038044285.1 Nanobdellota archaeon
AAATTTGAAGTAAGCTCTATAAGCGACTTATTATGATTTTGGTAACTTATTTATTGGAACAAAATTGGCTTCTTGGACAATACAATAAAAGCGACGGGCGGGCTACGGCGGACTTCTTCGTCGCTTCGCTCCTCGACCACGTTCACTTCGTTCACTCTCGCTTCTGCTGAAGCTCGGAGAATATAACAGCGATTAATCGAAATTATTACTCCTTCACTTCGTTCAGTCCGTCATAACCAAAAATTTAATGATTTCACAATAAACTTCTCAAGAAAGTTCCATCTTAAATTTTTGCCTTACTCATTTACGCTCCTCTTGGTTCCCCTTCGGAGCTATTCGTAAGGTGCTTATAACAGCGATTATACGCAATTGAATTTGGGTTCCTTAGATGTAATAAAGTATTTATAGTATAAAACTTCCTCTATCTCTTGAATGAAAAAGATCAAATATCCTTCAGAAGATTTAATTATTGAATACAATGCTCTAGCTATCACAATGTTCGAAGTTAAAAAAGCAGATAAATCTGAAGTTTTGAGCAGAACAAAAATAACAAATGCGATAGATAAATGTAAAGAAACAGAAGGAGACATTTATGATAAAGCAGCAGTTTTATTAAAAGAACTGACGAAAGCACATGCATTTGCTAGTGGTAATAGAAGAACAGCATTTATAACAACAATAGATTTCATTAAAAAGAACAAGGGAAAGATTAAAATACGGGATGATCCTAGCAATGCTAAAGTATTAACAGGTATAAGGGAAGGATTTTATACAAATAACGAAATAAAAGAATGGGTTAAAGATGGCAAAATCAAACAATTTAAAAGATAAAAAATCAAAAGGTGTTATAGAGGAAATTTTAAAATTTAAAGAGTTAGTAAAGGGGCACAAAAAACTACTAGATGCTATTGGCAGATTGTAACGGAACCCAAATTTAATTCTTCGGAATTTTTCTTTCAGAAAAACTATTCACACAGCTCATTTTCCTCGTCTTCATTCACTTCGTTCATTCAGAGCGTATAACACAGATTATATTCCATATCCTCTCCTTACAGTCGAGCATACGCCTGCGGGAAATTTATATTATAAATAATCAAATTGTCCCTTGGTCACGTTCACTTCGTTCACTCTCGCTTCTGCTGAAGCTCGGGGCGTATAACACAGATTAATCGAAATTATTACTCCTTCACTTCGTTCAGTCCGTCATAACTCACATGAGGAAAAATAATTCTCCATTTCATTACGAATATTTTTCACTCGTGCCTTCCACTCTCAAATTTCTTAACGCTAATAAAATTAGCTAAAATTTGGAGGTCAGGTCAATTAACACAGATTAGTTTCAATTTAGGATTTGGCTCAGCCTAGAAAGATGGTCAATAATTGAATCTTTTAT
>JBBTAH010000072.1:0-6651 GCA_038044285.1 Nanobdellota archaeon
CAACTTTTATGCCAACAGGTATTCTTTCGCCAACATTGCCGTCTGGAATATCCATAGAAAGAATAGGATATATGCCTGGATACGGAACAAAAACTTTTACAACTGCGCCAATATCAATCTGCGCACCGATAAAATTCCCAGAAGGAGCGCCTTCTCGAGCACGAACAACCAAATCATTATTTCCAGGCTTATCCAAAGAATCAGGAAGCAAAAGAGTAACAAGAATTTCTCCAGAACCTTTTATAAACTGTTTATCCGAGGTAGCATAAAGTGCAAGCTCGCCGTCAAAATAAATTTCAATATTGTTTTCAGGATCATCACTAGTTACAACAAATTTAAACTCATGCCGAGCGTTAGGGGTAAATTCCAACTCTATTTTTGCAGGACCTATTCCTAAAGAAGCACTAACAAGTATCATGTTAAAAACAAAAAGTAAAATCAAGAAACTAAAAATCATTAATCCTTTCATAATCAACAAACGCAATTCACTTTTTTATATCTTTCTTAAAGGACAAAAGTTAAAATTAATATAAATAACATCAATTCCTAAATTTACAAAGCCGTAACTGTCGCAGTAATTACCTCACCTAACGCGCCACTTTTGGAGTTTTCAGGAATAGTCAAGTTAAAATCAAGACGGATAGAATCCTTGGTGCTAAGAAAATTAAATATAGCGCAACCCATGCCTCCGATCCATGCAGAAGCAGGAGTTGTATTGGTGTCATAAAAAACATTCATGTGGCCAGAAGTTCCGCTCCCGGCATTATTTTGGCAAGTGTTTGCCTCAAGATTAGTAAGATTCCATTCAGTTACAGGATTTGTTCCAGCAATCCACGAACTGGCATTAGAACTAATAGTCAGATTCAAACTCACATTTACATTTCCAATATTTTCAATTCTCATCCCACCAGTTGTTGTAAGAGTCCAGTTTCCCCCAGTAACATTGGCAATTCCAGAATGATTTGACGTCGTCAATGAAGCTGCAGAAGCATCTTGAGTTACTCTGCCAGAGCCCCATGCAATTGCTCTGGTTGTAAAATTAACTTCTGCCTGAGTCGCAACAGTTAAGTTAGTCTCGCCTGACGAAACATAACCAGATATTTTTGTTAAGAGAGAATTCGCAGACATATAAACTAAACCTAAAGAAAACATAGAAGCAATTATTGCAATAACTGCAAAAAATATAAATGTGGGGCTGGCCTTTTCATCAACCATTTGCTACACTTCCTTCACGTCCTGTTATAGGAGCAGGTTCAACAAATAAAGACAATTCTCCAGAAGCAGAACTTGAGCGCTGCGAGGTTCCTTGAGTAGTGCTCCTCGGCGGATTAATATCGATCTTCAAAATCGCAACATTAAGTGCAATAGAAACAGCTGATAAAATTAAACTTACAACCAATAAAGTAACAACAAGTTTCTGCGTCTTATTCATCCTGCCTCAATAAAAAAAGCAAATAAGAATATATAAACATTATGTTGATTACCTCAAAGTTAACCAATAAAGTCTTCGTTTCTTGCGTGGGTTTTAGCTCCAAAAATCTTCAAACACTTTGAAAATATCTTTTACATCACAAGAACAGCTTGCAGCCCGTTAGAAACCCTATAGCTAGTTAGTTGATTTTGCGGTTGATTGGGAATCAGTTCAGCAACTTGGAAATAAAAATTTGCTCCGACATTTTGTGGATCAAATAAAGTTATATTCTGGAAGGTAATTGACCCATTCGCATCAAATGTAAATGGATAAGCTTGGAAATTATTTCCAGGAGATGGATCGATCAGCATCATATTTCCAGGATGTAAAGGAATAAATGCAGGAACAGTGTTTGATAATAAATAGCCCTGCGAATTTGATGTTGCTCCTGTTACTATTGCAGTTCCTGTTTGAGGATTTTGAGTATTTTTAATCCATCTAAATGTCAAGGGTCCAGCTCCCCAAGACCACACTCCTCCGCAAGTGTACATAAGGGATCTTCCTTTATTTGAGTTGCTATATGGGTCCCCTATCAACACTTCTGATAAACCGTCTCCATTTGCGTCTGAAGCATCAAGTGCTGTTCCAAATAAACCAGTCTGATTGCCCCATGCACAAATACTTGACTGACTAGGGCCTAAAAAAGTATAAACAATATTTGCCCCAAGTGAGCCGACTACAATATCGCTGTAATTATCCCCGTTTAAGTCAGCTTGTTTTATATAACTGCCAAAATTTCCCCCTATAGGAAATGGATAAATAAGACCTTGTGCATTTCCTAACCTTATAATTGGCTGAAAAAATCCTCCTAAATTTGCCCCTGAGAAAATATTTACAGCCCCTGCTGCCATATTGGTTGTTGAAGCTCCTGCGTCACTGACTGCGAAATCATTAATTCCATCTCCATTATAATCTCCGGCATTTGCGACAGCGGTGCCAAAATTATAATTTAAGCCATAGCCATCTAGGTTTGAAAGCAAGTTCCCAGATGCAGAATAAATATAGGCACTTCCAGCAGTTGAGGGGTTTCCTGTAACACTCCCATTAGGCGCGCCTATTACAATCTCTTTTATATTGTCATTATTCAAATCACCCATACAGTCTACTGAAAACCCAAATGAGTTTGTTGGGCCAGGGCTTATTTGATTGATTAACGATCCAGTTAATCCATTATACATAAAAATCCCACCACCTTGGGGGGGCGGAGCCGTTACTGATGGACTTCCTACAATTAAATCCAAGACTCCATCATTGCTTACATCGCAGGCAGCCACGCTCTGCGCTATTGGAAATTGGGAGTTTCCACTTACGCTCCAAAGCAAAGCACCATTATAATCGTAGACATAAATTGTTCCGCCATTTAAATATGGTTCAACAATAGCAATGTCGGGCAAATTATTTGAATTTACATCGCCTAAGTTAATTAAATATTTACCAAAACCCCCGCCATTGTTTACTCCAGTGAACATTCTTAAGATTGCTCCAGTATTTCCGTCATAAATATAAACGCGTCCCTGGGCAGTTCCTGTTCCGGGAGCTCCTGATGCAAATTCCTGATAATTATCTGCATTTACGTCTCCGATAAAAGCCAAGCTGCTCCCGGAAAAATCTCCATTATTAATTCCGTTGCCTATTCTAACTGGATCTTGAGGAATTGTTGGAGGCAAATTTGACTGTTGTGCTTTTACAAAAGAAAAAGAAATAAATGCAAGACTGCAAAGAATAAGAAAAACAATTTGAATTTGCCATTTCAAGCGTTTTCCAACAAGAGCCATATTTTTCATCAGTATATTTGTATATAAATTTTTCTATAAAAAGATACTGTAAAGTTGCCGTAAGTTTTATGAATTAAACATATTAATGCATCACATTGGTTTTATTATTATTATAAATAATTACATTTTATCGACGTAAGTAAGATTATTCTTTATATGATGATATTATGGGTTGGCAGTTAATAATGCTAAGAAAAACTCATTGATGACGTTAAGTTGGCAATATCCTATAAAAATCTAAACAAAACTATTTCTTCAAAACCTTTTTCCTCAACATCAAGAACCAAACAACATTCAGCAGCACAAGCACGCCAATCGCTGCGATAAGCACAACTAAAAGTGAGTTAGACTGCCCGCTCTTTCCGCTCTTGCTCTTGATAACATAACCCAATCCAACAACAGTGATATCATCGTCTGAAACTTCAAGCTTCAAATCTTGTTTCAAAGATTGCTGTGCAAACTTCAAAAATATAGAGGAATCATAAGTTCCCTCTTTGACTCCATCAGTATCCCAGAATGCAGTCACCAGTTTTTTCTCAAGCGATGGAATATCGTAAGCGGCAGACTTGAAGTCAGCCATCACAGCGCCTTCTTTGTTGAATATCTGCATCTGCACAAAAGCACCAGGAATTATTTCATTCCATTTGTTCTCAACTAAAATCTCAAACTTAGCAATTCCTCCCAAAGAGAAATCATTAACTTCAATATTTTTTATTTCTAAAATCTGCTCGCCAATTGAAAATTCTTTTTCAACAGTTATTGTTTCCTCGTCGTAAATTACAGTGGCAATAGCTTTGTATTTCCCGGGCGGCGCACCTTCTGGCTTCCACAAAGTAGTCAATTCTTTTCTTTCTAAGCTTTTAATTTCAATCTCATCAGTTACAACACTGTCAATTTTTTCATTCAAGCCCGTGTAAATATCAATAACCGCTTTTGCTCTGACAATATTAAGTTCCCCGCGGCTAATTACAGGAATAATAAATCTTATATCTCCTTCGCCAGAAGGCGTTACGTCAAAAGAAGTCTCCAAATATTTCCCGGGGTAAGGGACATGAATATATATTTGAGTTGCAACTCCAACAGCTGCGCCTATAAATGTTCCGCCGCTTTCAGACTTGCCAGGCAGCTGCAAAGCCACAATTTCAGCCGTATGTAATCCTGGCTTCAGCCCAGATGGCATAGTCAGAGTATAGGACAATTTCTTGCTCGTCTCATCCTTTCCCATCTTAAAAGAAACCTCTGAAACAGAAACACTCGCGTTCAGTTCGCCCTCCACAAGTATTACAATATCCATATCCTCGCGTTGGCTGTTCACCACTTCAAATGAATATGTTTCAGTCTTTCCAGGAGTATAATCAAGAGTATTCCGTCCAGGAGTTATGCCAATCGCAAAAACTCCTTGAATAAAACTCAAAACAAAAATAAGTCCAATCAAACTCAATAACAAAAATCTCCAAGAATTAATTCCTCCTCTCTTATTCCAAATTAAGTTATTGCTTTCAATCCCAGTAATGAAATCATATTTGCTGTATTCATTATTTGTTAAGTTATTATTAATTTTATTATTTAATTTGCTCCCAAAACTATCAATACTAATATCTAAATCATTTTTATTAATACCATCACCAAATAAATTATTTATATTATTCATTTTCCCCCCCAATAAATTTATCTCCTTCTTCATCGGAAGATTCGTCAACACCAAGCACAACTTTTCCAGTCAACCTTCCGTGATTATATACATCAACTTCTAATTCTGTATTGCCAGCATTCACAACTTCATAATTTCCGTCCTGTGATTCACGTATCTTCAAATCAACATCTGATTCAATAGTCAATTGCCTGACTTCGCTCTCCAAAGCGCCGACAACCTTCCAATAATAAATCCCTGGCTCAAGAGTTATCAAAATATCATTCTGAACGTAAATCTCGCGCGGAGAGCTAAAATCTAAATTATCATCTATTAAAATCAAATCAGCTTTTTCAAACTCAAACAAAACCAAATTATCAGAGGTAGTATAATCATCCAGCGGCGCAATAGCAAGAGGCCGGGCATATCCAACTAAATACCAAACAGCAAACAAACTCCCAAGTATCAAAATCGCATCAATCACTAAAATAAATTTATTGTCCATTAATCTACTCCTCCACCAGTCCAACAATTTCCTCCAGCACATTCAGCTAAACTCGCAGTGAAAGTAATACTAGAATTCTTGAATCCAGGTCCTTCATTCGGCGGCACAGTTACATTAATATCTACTTCCATAGCGTCGGTCGCATCACTATAATTCAAGCCAGCAAGAAATAAAATTTCGTCTACAATAGATGCAGCACTAGGTATATTAAAGTAAGTAACTTTAGACTGTCCTGTTCCCCATACAAAAGAGCCAGTTCCAGCAGGCTCTTTTGAATAATTAGCTACTTTTGCCTGGAAATAAACACTCGGGCTTAGTTGACTTAGCCACAAGTCCTCGTAAGCGCCCATTGAAACATTAACAAAACTATTCCCGTCGTTCTCAAGCAAAAACGGATAAGGTTTGTCATCCGCAGTATCGTTCGTATCTAAATAAGGTATTGAGCCAAATTCAACACTTCTGTTTCCAACAGGCAAATTAATTGAAACAACCGCAGTAATATTAACGTGTCTTCCGGTCGCCCATGCGCTGGAATTAAATTGGCCGTCAAAAGCAATAACAGTCCAATTATAATAAAAGTTGTTATCATATAAATAAAGCAAATTAGAAGCAACATCCGCGCTACCTCCGCTAATCCCGGTTTGCAGTCTGTTGTCAGCAGCACATCCACCAATACAAGTTAAATTCAAATGATAAACTAAAGTATCACCATCATCATCAGTTGCGCTATTCCACCGCAAATTAGGGGTTCTGTCAGTAGTGGAAGTTCCAGTGGCAGGAGAGTTTAAAGTAACAGTAGAAGGAACAGTGTTATTTATCGTAAGATTCTTCGTAGCATTTATCCAGCCGCTATAAAGAGCACCATCAAACAACCTCATTGAACAAGTCCAATTATGATCCCTCGTCGTGTTAGCATCATCCAAGCTAGTGTTAAACCAGCTTCCATTTACATAACTATTATTAAAATCAAAAAACGCATGAGGTCGCGTTACATTTATCCAGATAATACTCACATTCAACCTATCTCCATTAGGGTCGCTCAAATTAGCAAAGCAATTCAAGTCCTGCAAAGTTAAATTCGTTCCCAAAGTTGAATTGATAGCAACAACAGGATTGCTCGGCGCAACATTTCCACCAGTAAAAGTAAATGTCCTTGTCTCACTCAAATTTGTATTAAATGCATCGTCCCAACAAGTCACGTTCCAATAATGTGCTACAGAAGTAAAACCAGTAACATTCCAATTAGCCAAAGTCCCGTTAGTTACATTTA
>JBBTAH010000073.1:0-2518 GCA_038044285.1 Nanobdellota archaeon
GGAACTAAAGTAAAGTAAGAATGGAAGAACCAAAGCGCAAAAACAAATATTGCGATTCCTGATCCTGCAAGAACTGCTGTTCGATATTTTTTGAAGTAGTTTATAAAAACCAAGAATCCAATTGCCGCGAAGATTTGTGGCAATGGCAATAAACTGAAGGTCCTCATGGGATGAGCATAGCCGTTTGAAATCCCCCCCGGAATAATAGCTATTAATCCCCAGGCCAGAAGGAAAATCAAAGATTTGTTTGTTAATCCGATATTCCGAACAAACAGAAATCCTAAGAAGATAAGTGGCAGTTCGAATAGATATAATAGGCCGATTGTTGGAGCCTTAAACTGCTCTCCCCCTTCATTGATAAATAGCCACACTGGATCAAAGTGTGAAAGATATGCATGGGCAATAAGTCTTGCCGAAGCCGCTTTGCTATTATCAAAAACTGGACCGATCAAATCTCCCGTCCTTCTGTCAACCTCAAGGCGTTCTCTTTCAACTTTGAGATACTCTTCTGATGTTGTTAGTAAGCCAGTGCCTTTTAGACGAACCAATGCATTTTGATCAAAAGACGTTGCAAGGATTGGAAGCGCGACAATAAATCCAATGACTGCAGAAATAATTACAGTTCTTTTATTGACCATTAATCTTTTGAAGTATAAAATTACCAAAACCAACAAAATCAGTGGTACGACTAACTTTGTGCTTTGGTAAGAGTCAAATGACAAAGCGAAAAATAATGCGGATAAATAAAGGTTCCATTTCTCTTTATTAAGAAAGCGGAAGAAAAATAGTAACCCGAAAATGAAAAATGCATATGAGGCATTGACTTCATGACCGAGTCGAGAAATGTAGATATGCCATGGCGAAATTGCAAGTAAAAATGTTGCAATTTCGGGAATTGATAATTTTTTAGAGTTCCGAAAAAGTTCTTTAAGAACAAAATAAACGGTGACTATACTCAGAGTTGATAGAATTACCGATGGTAAGCGAACCGCCAAAACGTCAAGACCGAGCAAAGCAACAAATGGAATGACTAAATAAACATACAGGGCGGGCCGCCAGTCGTCGTAGGCGCGAAGAAGAATCGGAAACTTTGTTCCATACTCATCTGCTCCTGTTTTTAAAATTGAATAAGCATTGTATCCTATTGAAACCTCGTCAACCGTTGCTTGCGGCGGAACATTCGGAAGGACAAATAATCTAAAAAAAACTGCAATTATTACGACAGAAAGAAAAAATAAGTTTTTAGCGCTCATACCGCTCCTTATATAAATAATATAGATAAGATTCCGGTGAACCTTCAAAAAACTCTATTTTTTCACCTGCATTAACTCTCCGAATTGTTTCAATCTTGTAATATGCTAGAGCTCTTTGTTCAAAAGTCAAAAATTTATATATATTAGTATATGCGTATCCTATTATAATAACAGCAACCATAACTTTTAACATCGGCAAAGGATGAGCGATAAGCCGAAATAAAAAATAAGATAGAACTAGAATTACAATTGGTCTTCCAATAAGAAAATAGTAATCTGTAATTTCTCCGCTATACAATGATAAGATAAACCACGGAACCAAAAACCATAGCGCAGCTAAATAGATAAAAAGGATTCTATTGCGGCTTAGTTTTTCTTTAAGAAACACAAAACCAAACAAGGGCAATAAGAAAAATTCTAATATCTTAAGTTGAGGAAAGAAAAGGATTTGCTCAAATTGAATAAAAGCATCGGAGGTAAGCTGCATTACTCGCCTTAAATGAAGTCCATGATAGAGCATGCTTAGATATGAGATTAAATCTTTCCCTCCCCTATTTACTGTCATATGAATTATTGAGGGCAACATAATAATAAGAAATGCTATGATTCCGTACGCGAGATATTTAAGAGATGTGCGCGTTCTCGGAAAAAAAGGCAGGGATAAAAGAATTATAAGAAGATAAAAAACTGACGTAAAATGTACATGAAAAGAAAGCCCAAGTACAATTCCCAATAGCAACAAATATTTTTCGCTTCCTGTTATTACTTTATACAAAGCATAAAACATAAGTATTGAAACCGGAACCAGAAAATTAACTGTCCATTGGATTCTATCTGCGCTAATTGCGGCGTAGGACACCGTGTAGATTAATATTGCGATAAGCGCAAATTTTGTAGAGAATAGTTTTCTAGCAACGAAAAAAATCGTAATTAGTGTAACAACCCCAGCCACGCCTGACGCAATTCCAGAAGCAACAGGATCCAGATTCGTAAGATAATAAAATCCCGAAAGATAATAATAGTAAAATGGTCCCATAAAAATACCACTGTTTAGTCTTGCAGGAGTTCCGAGAAGGGGAATCTTGCCGTCAATTATAAAATTTTTTACAACCCAAGCGTCATTAACTTGATCAATATGAAATTGACTCCTCTCCTCTATCTCATAAAATCTAAGAAAGATGAATAGGAAAAAAATAAACAAAAATAAAATAACCGACCATTTATTTGAGGCTAGTTTTCTCTTATAACTCTTAATAATGGATTTA
>JBBTAH010000074.1:0-6807 GCA_038044285.1 Nanobdellota archaeon
CGTTCAGCAAGGCCTACACTGCTAACATGAAACTAAAAATACAAAGAAAGCCAGACCCCAAAAAGAATAAGAGAATAATCATGAATATATTAATTTCTCTAATAGTCGGTGCGCTCATCGGCTCATTAAAAAAAAGTGTCTTTACCTCATTATTATGGTTTGCTGGCACCCTAATAGTTCTTTCAATTTATCAGATAATGAAAGTCAAGCTTGATGAATATAATAAAATAAAAAGAATGGAAAATGCTTTCCCCGATTTTCTACAGCTGATGGCGAGTAATCTCCGAGCAGGAATGCCAACAGACCATGCATTATTGATGTCAGCTCGCAAAGAGTTTGACCCATTAGACAAAGAAATAACAAAGCTCGGTAAAGACTTAATGACTGGACGAGAAATTGAAAACGCAATGTTCGACATGGGCCAGCGTACGCATTCCCAAAAAATCCAGAGAACAATCTCTTTGATTCTTTCCGGTCTAAAATCTGGCGGGAACATAGCAATTCTTCTAGAAGAAACAGCATCTAACGCACGTGAGCGTAATTTCATACAAAAAAGAGCAGCATCAAACGTCCTGATGTATATGATTTTCATATTCGCTGCGATAACGGTCGGAGCGCCCGGCCTATTCGGCCTTTCAACAGTTCTCGTAGAAGTTTTAACAAACGTGCTCTCAACAATACCTGAAGTCCAAACATCAGTAAGTCTGCCTTTCACTCTCTCAAAAATTGATATATCAATATCTTTTATTATATACTTCTCAGTTGCATTTCTCATAGCAATAGATATCATCGGCGCGCTCGTCCTCGGATTAGTTACAAAGGGAGAAGAAAAAGAAGGTACAAAATATATCATCCCAATACTATCGGTAAGTCTCATAGTCTTCTTTGCAGTGCGCATTATATTGCTCAAATATTTTGCAGAATTCTTTAACATATAACATAAAGTTAGATAGGTTTTTATACAAAGAGCACATAAAAAATATGTGAAAAGCAAAAAGAGAGCACATAAAAAATATGTGAAAAGCAAAAAAAGAACTCATGTAAAAGTTATTAACATCGACAAGCTGCTCAATCTCCAAAAAAAAAGCATAAAGCATAAAGACGACAAAATTCAAAAACATTCAAAACCAAAAAAAGAAAAGAAAGTCCAAACAGGAATCCCGAATCTGGATAAATTAATAGGCGGTGGTTTTGAAAAAAATTCCGCAAACGTGATAGTTGGAGGATCTGGCAGTGGAAAAACAATTTTCGCAACGCAGTTTCTTATAGAAGGAATGAAAAATGGCGAAAAATGCTTATACGTAACCTTTGAGGAAAAAAAAGAGCAGTTTTACAAACACATGCTCGGGTTCGGTTGGGATTTAGAAGAATACGAAAGAAAAAAATTATTTACTTTTCTTGAATACAGTCCGGCAAAGGTTAAGACAATGCTTGAAGAAGGTGGTGGTACAATAGAATCAGCAATAGTCAGACAAGGCATAACAAGAATTGTCATCGACAGCATTACATCATTCGTATTATTATTTGAAAAAGAGCTTGAAAGAAGAGAAGCCGCAGTCACTCTTTTCGGAATGATTGGTGGTTGGAACTGCACGTCGCTCCTCACACTTGAAGAAGACCCATTAAGCGAAAAAGAACTGACAGCGAAACCAATTGAATTTGAGTCAGACTCAATAATTCTTATTTACTATATTCAGTACAAAGGCGAGCGCAGAAGATATTTAGAAATAGTCAAGATGCGCGGGGTCAAGCACTCAAAAAGAGTCCACATGTTTGAAGTAGGTCATCACGGAATAATGGTTTCATCAAAACGCATAAGTAAAATAGTTGGAAAATGAAATCTTTGGCATCAAAAAAGGCGCAGGCATGGGGTTTTGATATTATGGTCGCAAGTCTAATTTTTATATCGGGAGTTATAATATTTTATATATACTCAATAAATTACCCTAAAGAAAGTCAGGAAACTCTTGACAAACTATTTACCGAAGGAGATTTTATCAGTGAAATGCTGCTAGGTCCAGGTCTTCCAGATGATTGGAATGAAAACAACGCAATAAGAATTGGCATAATTTCAGGAAATAAAATTAACGAAACAAAACTTGAAAGATTCTATAATCTTTCCGACAGCCAAACAAATCCTGCAGGCTACGTAAAAGCAAAGTCTCTATTTAACACAAAATATAATTTCTTCATGAATTTATCGCAACAAATAACAATAAACAGCAATCCAATAGCAGGCATAGGTAAAAGCTTTGAAGGAGAGCAGACAAAAAACATAATAAAAATCACAAGGGCAACAATCTATCAAAACAAAATAGTCTCCCTTAATCTTTATATTTGGGAATAAAAAAACTATTCACGTATCTTGCGCAAAGACGCAAAGCATAATTTAATAACTAAAAAACCCATAAAAAAACATGAAAAAAAGAGGAATATTCTTCAGCATAGATGCCCTATTAGCCTTCACAATAATCATAGTGATTATTCTTATCGCAGTTCCTTTGATAAAAATAAGCAAATATGAAACTCCTATTTCAAGAGACATCTTATTGTCGCTGTCATCAATCAAAATAGGTGAAATCAATAACGCATACATACAATCATTAGTCGCATCACAAGTGTTAGATGCAAACAAAACTGCACTAGATCAAATAGGAATATTAACAATAACAAACGAAACACTCGCCAAAAACCTGGCCAACATTATTCTTCAAGATATAGATGTAAAAGAAAATATTGGCATCTGGTACGGGAACAAATTAATATTTTCTTCGAACAACAGCGCCTATGAAAACGCAAGCAACATCTTTACCGAAAGATATATTGTAAGCGGCTTAGGCGGTCTAAATGGAACAGGCATCTTATCGGGATATTCTGCAAGAGGGTATCTCTCAAGCACGTATAGAACAAAATATTTTTATTTTGGCGGTTACATCGGAGACGGCAACATAACTTCAATAATAGAATACTACGGAAATATAACCTCCGCCCAATTAGAAATTGCAATAAATAACAATTTCACATTATATATTAACAATTTAAGCACCGGGAATTACCAGGAATCACAATCAGAATTCACTCCAAAAAATTATGATTTAACACCACACTTATCAAAATTTAATTCTGGAAAGAATTCAGTAGAACTCAAAGGAGATAAATTATACGTCGCGGGAGGTTTTATTAAGATAACTTATGATGCTAATATCACTTATCCGCAACAGACGGTAAAACAATACTTGCCTGGCATAAATGGTCTCATAAATATTTACGACGGAATCCATGTTCCATCTGATTTAACTAACTTAAATATCACGCTTGACTTAGATAGCAGTTACATAACATTCCTAAACATAGGAAACACTACAGTATTTAACAGAACAACAAACGGTAGAGAAATAATAAATCTAAACAACACATATCTATTGTCAAAGCTTGGAAATTATAACTCATTAAGTAATAAAACAACTCCGATAAGGCTTGGCCTAGAAAATATTTCATTCAACACCACTACAAAAGTAGACGTAATTTCAGTAACAGACTTATCAGGAAGCATGTCAGGCAATTGTCCATTCGGATACCAGAACAATCTAAGCATAACACCTTGCAAAATCAACGACGCAAAAAATGCCACAAAGCTTTTAATTGATATAATTTTAGGAACTAACAACAACCGGGTTGGTCTCGCTGGTTTTGAAAGATGGGCAAAGAAGCCAGACTTTCACAATCTCTCCAGCTCAAGCAACTCGCTGAAAAAAATAGTAAATGAAACATGGAATGCGGATGGAACAACATGCATCTGCTGCGGGATAATAAAGGCGATAAGATGTTTTGACAATCAAACTTTCTTCGATAACTTCAACGGACAAACAGCAGGAACAAACCCAATTGGCTGGGTCGTTAGTGAGCCATCTGGCTCGTTTATCAACGTAACTTCTCAAAGCTTAGAAGGAGACAGAGGAGTAAGAGTAACCCGCAACACTGCAAATCCAAGCATGTCACACGTATTCGCGCCAGAAGAAGACGACATAACAATAAATTTCATGATAAATCATAGCACAGGAAGCGGAAGAGCAAGAATAGAAATTGAAGGAATAGACTCATTCGGAAGCACATACCAAGATTATATAATTTTAAAAATGTACAACGGTCAAATAAGAAACATTGATACAGCAATAACACCGTATAACTTGAATTCAATTTACAATATTTCAGTTCAAACTGTCCCGTCAACATCAAGATTTAACCTTTATGTAAACAATGTATTAGTCGGAAATAATCTGCAAACATATGCAAATCGAACAAACGTAGCAAGAGTAAACTTCCTGACAGAAACTTCTGCAATAAATTACACAATAGACAAAGTTCAAATATACTTAAACAAGCAGCTCTGCGACGGAATAAACGAGCCAAACAGAACCAGAACAATGATAGTAATGAGCGATGGTGACGCAAACAAAGTCTGTGGTCTTGATCCAGTCCAGGATTGGGACAACGACGGACAGACAACAAATGATCCTCACGACCATGCAATACAAGCAGCATGCGACGCAAAAAACAAGCAGAACATTACAGTCCATGCTGTTGGTTTTGACATTACGCCCGGAAGTATAGCAGAAACAACTTTGCAGCAAGTAGCCACTTGCGGCGGAGGTAATTATTATCTAAGTAATATTACCCAACTAACACAAATCTATCAGCAAATAGCAAACCTAATACTAGCAACATACCTTGAGCAAACATTAAACACCGTATCAGGCAATTTAAACACAAAACTATATCCCAACTCTTTCATAGAACTTTTATACACGCCAATACAAAATCCGTTCGGATTAATTATTTCATTAGAACAGCAATTCACAAATACAACACAAGGCGTCTTTCAAACTTACGCAAACTCAACAGTCCTTGACGCACAAACAACTTCATACTCCGGAGCAAGGTGGACAGAAAAAGTAAAACTAAATAACAATACAGTTTATGACATCAACAAATACGGCTCGTCTTACACCAAGCTCGGCGACCCATATTCAATCTTACTCCCAATAGCTTCAGTTATTGCACAAAACGCAGTAACTCTCACAACAGGTGTCGCGCCAACAAATATAACTGTCGGCTCTGCCTCAAACAAAATAATTTACACACTCGCAAAAAACTTCTCTTCATTCTCGCCAATTCTCGCAGCAGCTCAAGGTTGTAATTGGAGCCTCCAGTTTGACGACGGCACAAACATAACAGCAATAATTCCACCAACATATTCTGGCCCAAATCAATGCTACTTCCCATCAAATGGTGGCTTCACCCACGACCCAAACGATGCATTCCAAGTCGCGGTCTACAACTTGCTCCTACAGCTAGATTTAGACGGCAACAATCTGATAGACCCAAAATTCACAGAGCAGGCTCTTCAAATTGATTTATCTCAAGTTACAGGCATTCCATTCACTTGGTACAGCGAGGTGCAAATACGAGTATGGAACTAAAAAACAAAAAAGGTGTATTTTTCATAGCAATAGCAATTGTAATGATAACTCTTCTGCTGACTTCCTACACATTATACTCAAACATTCAGGAAAGAAAAGCAATCCAAAAAAGAATAGAAACAATGAATAGTTTCATAAATTCTATCAATCAAGATTTGGAAAGAAAATTATTCATCGCTGGATTCCGGTCTTTATTCACATTTGAAAACAAAATAATCGAAACAGGAGCGTATATTTCAGACGTCAATGCAAGCTTTCAGGAAATGTTTATCAACGGAACATTCAACAACCAAACTCAATCAATAATGCTTGGCGCTACGGTTACCGATATCATAAAAGACATGCAGGGTCTTGGAAGCAAAATCGCAATAAACATAACTCTGACCGGCCCAAAAGCAAACATCGACCAAACAGATCCTTGGCACGTGCGTATAACTCTCGGTGGCAACTTTACAATTAGAGATGAAAATAATTTGTCGTCATGGAACACAATGCTGTCAGCAACAGGAACGATTCCAATTTATTACTTTGACGATCCAATTTACATAATAAACACAGGAAGCCTGGTTGTCACAAAAATAAATCAAACAATCTATAGTTCTTTTGACTCTGCTTCATTATTAGACCATACAACAAAACAATATTACAAAGCTTCACAAAATGCGCCGAGTTTTCTGGACAGGCTTGAAGGAAGCCTTAATGCAAACAGTCCAAACGGCATAGAATCTTTAGTGGACATACAATCCCTTCAAAACAAAGGACTCCAAACACAAGAAAAGTCAATTGTGGATTACATTTACTTCTCGTCGTCAAATCCAACATACTGTCATACTGCCGGTATGCCTTCATGGTTTTACTTAAATAATAATAGCTTAAGTGCATACAACGCAACTTGCGGATAAATTTATATAACTAAATAAATTTAAATAATATGCAACACAAAAAAGGCCAAGCAGCTATGGAGTTTCTTATGACTTACGGCTGGGCGATTCTGGCTGCAATTGTTGCTATCGGTGTTCTTGCTTACTTCGGAGTTTTCAGTCCAGGCAGAATAACAGGAAACACAGTCGTAATTAACAACCCATTCTATGCGAGCGCTTCCCAAATCAGAGTAAGCACATCGGATATAAACATTGAATTAACAAACAACGGTGGAAGTGACTTGGCAATCTCTTCAATGACAGTAACAGGTGTCGGCGCTTTCAGCAGCGTCACATGCGCAAACAACGCAATCTCAACAGTATTCAATCCAGGATTAAATACCATCGTCACTCTGCCATGTGTTGGAACTTTGACAGTCGGAGAGATATTTGCAGGAGATACAATA
>JBBTAH010000075.1:0-1351 GCA_038044285.1 Nanobdellota archaeon
GAGCGGAGTCGAAGGATGCCATGAACCTTAATTATAGTCCGAATACGGGCTCGGACGCAATAAGCGAGAAAGAATTATATGCTTCTCTCCCTTCAAATACAACTACGTCGGATACTCCGGTATTCTTCTCTATAAACTTTGCAATCTTCACAGGAGGCAAAACCTGAGCTAGGCAAAGAGATTTTTCTTGCGCAATTCCCGAAATTAATGGTTTATGGTAATTATCATTTGTTAAGAAAAGGTAGTCGCATGCTTTCCCGATTTCCTTTCCTAACCCCAAATGGTCCTGGTAGGCATTCTTTCCAAGCTCGGTTAGAGGCTCTAAAATTAGAATCGTTTTCCCTTTATACAATTTCATATATTTCACGGCTCCTTTTACAGAATTAATGTGACTGTTGTATGTATCATTTATTAAAACTGTGCCCTTGGCGGTCCTTGAGGGATTCATGGTTTGAGGAAGTGGCACAATTTTTGATATCTCTTTTCTTACCAGCGCAAAATCTATTCCTAAATACAATCCCAAAAAAATTCCCGGCAGAAGATTCTCGACATTTTGACCTCCTATCAGCTTTATATTTGACAGCCTGTATCTTCTACCTAGAACACGAACATCAAAAGATACTGAGAATTTACTAAGTTTTATATTCTCGGCTTCAATAGCAGCTTGTCTCCCCTCATTAGAAGACGAAAAAATAAATTTTTTATGTCTGATTCGATCATATAAAGACATTACATTAAGGTTGTCCCCGTTCAAGAGCACAATACCGTCTCGAGGCAGTGTTTCTACTATCTCGTACTTTGAATCTATTATTTTATTAATATTCCCAAAAACAGAAATTTTTTCATCATTTATTCCCGTAATTACAGCTATCTTAGGTCTTGCAATGTTGCTCATTTCATAAATGTCATGCGGCTTGTAATCATTCATCTCTATTACAAATAGTTGAGTGTCTCGCGTGAGGCGTGAAATTATTGTTTTCGCAATCCCTAAGGCATTACTGAATGGTGTAGTGTTTTCAAGCACGTTAAATTTAATCGCTAAAATTCTTGCGATAAATTCCTTGGTTGATCCCTTTGCGTAACTTCCAACCACAGAAATCGTTAGGAGATCTTTGTGCTTCTCGAGCTTATCGATTGCTCGATTAATTATCGTATCTTGTCGAAAATCAAAAAATACTAAAAATATACTCAGAAAGAGTGCTAGGATGATTGGATGAAGCCTATCTATTATAAGCATCCAAAGATAGCGATCCAAAGGGGGAAATACAAAAAGGACGGCTGAAAAAGCAAGCGAGAGAAAAATTATCAAAAGACTGTTCAGAGATAACGTTGGGAATGCGAATTCCCGGTG
>JBBTAH010000076.1:0-5412 GCA_038044285.1 Nanobdellota archaeon
AAGTTTTCCGTGAGTGTGACCATGAAATCTCCCCCTTTCCTTTCTGTTTTCAGTAGTTTCAGCGTGTCTTACAATTATTAACTTCATTCTCTTTTACAATCCAACCAATTCAATATTCGTCTCAACAGCAGCGAAATTCTTCGCCGCAATATAAGAAACGCCTTTTTCCTCACACGCTTGAATCAACTGCTTCGTCGCAATCCCATCAACTACAATAGCATGAACTTTTTGGCGGCTCCGTCCTAAAGCAGGCATGAGTTCAACAGCAGAAACCTCGCGCACAACAGATAAATCCGCCGCAAGCAAAAGCGCTTTCTTGCTTCCTTCAATAGATGAATATTTTTCTTTTAAGGCAGCTTTCACATCACCTTCAAACGCAACAGTTTCATCAGATTCAAACCCTTCGCGCCGCAGTCTGTACAAAAACTCTTTAGCCGGAAGCCTGCGTCTCAAGCCCAATAAAATTTCCTTTCCGGCAAGCTCTTCAACTTCCTTTCCATCGGGAGCTGAAGCAATATAAGTAATATTAGCATTGTCACAGACATTCTTCGCAATCAGTTTCCCGCCGCGGTCGCCGTCAACAAAAAGAGTTATTTCTTTTTCCTGGCTTAGTCTTGCAATTTCCTTAGGCAGCTTAGCGCCGTTCATTCCTATAACATTATTCACGCGATTTTTCAGTAAATTAACAACATCAGCTCGCCCTTCAACAACAATTATCTCGTCGCCGGTCAAATCTCCAGCAGGCAATTTTTCCTCACCGTACTCCTGTATTTTTGCGGCCCTGCTTTCTTCTTTCAGAGTCTTGGCAATACCAGCATCTCCGGAAGTATCAAGCCCTTCAAGAAGTTTCTTCGCCCGTTCAATTATGTAATCTCTCTTACTCCCGCGAACATCTTCAATTTTAGTAACAGTGATCTTAGCTTCAGTCGGTCCGATTTTATCAATTGTCTCAAGCGTCGCAGCAATAATTGTAGTTTCAGACTTATCAAGAGCAGAGGGCAGTTTAATTTCTCCAACGCTCTTGCCGTCAACAGTGTTCAGTTCAACTTCAATGCGCCCGATCTTGCCTTCCTTCTGCAATTCGCGCATCTCAAGCTCGTTTCCCAAAAGCCCTTCAGTCTGTCCGAAAATAGCTCCAATAACATCTGGCTTTTCAATAGGCCCTTCAGAAGCAAAGCTAGCATAAACCATGTACTTTATTGATACCGGACTTATTTTTGCCATATCAAACTCCCCTCTTCCATTGCATGCGAAGGCATGCTCGTGGGAGTTTGTATAGCAAAAAACCATTGGTTTTTTCCATGTTCAAATTCCTCTAGTTATGCATGCGAAGGCATGCCGTCTGGAATTTGAACTGCCAAAAATTTCAATTTTTGCCATTTCTCGTAAATTTACAAATAAGGTAGAACTATTATCAAACCGCGCAATAAGCGCAATGAACGTGAATGTGAGTGTGATTAATCTAATACTACCTTACTAGCTTAATTAAAACACAAAAATTAGCATCCTATTTAAAGCTTACGTTCTCTTCATTCCAGCAGGAAAAGGCAGACCATAAGCCCGCAGCATTTCAGCCAAAATTCCAGTATGCTCATGTGCAAGTAAAACTCCCCGGCCGACAAATAACGCCCTGTCTATTTCTTCATAAGTTAATACAATTCCTCCAGCATGACCATTATGTGCGTATACTCTTCTGCGCGAATTTCCCTGTGTGTCACCCTCTTCTTCAACAACGCTACAATCTCCGAGTCTTCCTCTGATTCTCTCAACAGCATTTGCTAAATCGTTTAAACTATATCCATATCGCTCACTATCAGCAAGCCCCGTAGTAGTCATTCTATCCCTTCCAACAAGAACTATATTCGTAGAATTCCGGCGGACATGTTCAATCAGTCTGCCGTCAGCGCATTCTGCAACAAATCCATATTTCTGCAAATTACTCATGCCACCCAAGAAATATTATCATTTTTAAACATTATTATAGCCGTCGGGAAAAAGAAAACATTTAAATATATCGACGCAAAAGGAAGATTAGGTAAAAATGGTGATGAAATTTAAAGAGCCACAAAACCGTTCTTCTTCTCCCGACGAAGAAGACAGCTTTGCAGAGACAAACATCGACGAGCTCTGCGAAGATCTTGAAAGTCTTTCTTTTGAATAATCTCAACGCATCTGTGTTGAGATTTCTTTTTTAGCGATGTTTTTTAAGACGCACATTTTTCACGAATTACAAATTTCCAATAGAATCACAAATTAATAGAAACCTTTAAATATGAGTACTCATACTATGTACTCATGGCAAGCGTAAATATATCTATTAAGGATGACGCATATAGATTTTTGAAATCTCTTAAAGGAAATAACGAAAGTTTTTCCGAGGTAATTTTAAGATTTAAAGAAAAAAAAGGAAGCAAAGAGGCTATAATGAAGTATTTCGGCGTTTTGAAAGATGCAGATATAGATTGGAGTGAAACAGAAAAGAGAATGAAAAGGCTAAGAGAATCTATCAACAAGCGCATGAAAGAAAATAGGAAAAACATGCAACATGACTAATATGATTGGATTGGACACAACAGCTATCATTGATCTCTTCAAAAAAGATACAAGTTTACAAAAGAGATTAGAAGATCTAAAGAATACCTTTGTTACAACAACTATTAATTATTGGGAAATTAAAGGCGGGCTTAATCCTAAAGATAATAAATATACTCAAGAGAACGAATATTATGAAAATTTCTTTAAAGATCTCGCAGTTTTTGATTTTGACAAAAACGCAGTGAAAAACTCTTCTGAAGTTTTTTGGGACTTGGCAAATAGTGGACAAATGATAGATGATTTTGATTGTATGGTTGCAGGAACATTATTAGCAAATGGAGTCACTACAATAATAACTAGGAACAAAAAACATTTTGAACGAATTAAAGGATTGAAAGTTTTGAGCTATTAATATCGTATAATTACTTTTTGGCGATTAGTGCGATTCAGAACTAAACTTTTTGAAAATTTGAACTCTTAAGCTCTAAACACTTTCAAACTACAACCTTAAACTACAAATAATCTAACAAGAATTAATTATCATCAGTAATATTAATAATACGCTATTTTTTAGTGCTAAAATACCTCAATCACCAATAATCAATTTATATTTAAGGCGGCAGCAATCCCATTCCACCAGACATCTTGTCTTTCAATTGATGATACTCTCGCGTGTTTCCAAGTCTCAAATACAAATCCAGAAGTTGATTCTGAACAACAGTTTTTTCCTGCGGGTTCAGTTCCATCGTTAGCATTTTCTGATATAGCGCTTTCGCCTGGCTTCTTCTGTTTTGCGCAAGATAACTCTGCGCCTGTGCAAAATGAAACTGCTTGAATTGCATTTTCATTTCCCATTTGTCGCGGTCATTTCCAAGCGCCAAAGCCTGTGCAAAAATTCTCTCCGCATCTGCAAAATCGTTTCCTCTGACATTTAACTCAACTGCCTTCATAAATTGCATCATCTTTTCCCTAAACGTCGTCGTGATTTCGGCCGCATTTTTTATTGTCTTCGCAGCATCAAGAAACATATGTTTCTGCTCGTAAACCCTGGCAAGTTCAAGCATGACAAACTTCCGCGTGTCAAAATCAAGCTGCGACTTCGCAGCCCTTTGCAAATAAGACATCTTTACATACTCACCCATAGTCTTCATCTTCGCTTCAATTTCACCTCTATTTTTTTCTATTACAGGCTTGTCAACAATATACATGCCAATCTTTCGTCATTATGCCTTTATAATTATTATTGTGGCGCTTAGTATAAAATTAGTAAATCTAAAACTAGTTCATATTTCTTAAAACATCTGCGAACGTTAATATAAATTTCCTAACTGAATATTTTACTCAAGCTCAGCCAAACATATCTCAATACAGACCTCACGTAACCAACATAAGAGATGTAGTCCATTTTGTTAAGAAATTATTTAGTTAAGAGTTAATTCTTTTTAGCAGTGATTTCCAAGCAAACACCAGCAGCTACAGTGCTTCCAGCGTCTCGGATTGCAAATCTTGCCATGTGTGGGTTGGCAGCGTTAGTTTCCAAGACCAAGTTGCCAACAGGCTTGATTTTAACTTTTGCAACATCTCCATTCTTCAAAAAGTCCGGATTAGCAGCCTTCGTTCCATCAGGTGATTGTTTTTCAATTAATTCCACAAACTGGCAAGGCACTTGCGCAGTGTGCACGTGGAATACCGGAGTATACCCTTTCGCAATAACTGTAGGGTGTGAAATTACTGCAATCTGCGCAATAAATTCCTGCACGATTGTCGCTGGTTTAGCTGCATCACAAATAACATCTCCGCGCGCAACATCTTTTTTACCAACGCCACGAATGTTTATCCCAACATTGTCACCAGCTTCAGCTTGTGTAAGTTGTTCATGGTGCATTTCAATTGTCTTGACTTCTCCATTGACGCCAGTTCCGCTTCTCCCAGGCAAAATTATAACTTTCTGTCCAACTTTCATGATTCCAGTTTCGATTTTACCAACAGGAACAGTTCCAATTCCAGTTATTTCATAAACATCCTGAAGAGGCATTCTCAACGGCAAATCTGTTGGCTTGCTCGGCATCTCAAACAAATCAAACTGCTCTCTGATTGTAGGTCCTTTGTACCAAGGCATCTTGTCAGATTTCTTGACAACATTATCGCCAAGATATCCAGCAGCCGGAATGAAAGCCATCGTGTCAACTTTATATCCTGCCTGTTTCAAAACAGCAGAAACATCAGCAACAACTTTCTTGTAAGCGTCTTCTTTCCAGTCAACAGTATCCATCTTATTAATAATTACTGCAATCTGTTTAACGCCCATTGTTCTCAAAAGCCAAGCGTGCTCCTTTGTCTGGGGCTGAACTCCTTCAGCAGCCGCAACAGTCAAAAACGCAGCGTCAGACTGCGAAGCGCCAGTAATCATGTTCTTGATAAAGTCCTTGTGTCCAGGAGCGTCAATAATTGTAACTTCATACTTATTTGTAATTAACTTCTGATATGCGAGGTCAATTGTGACTCCTCTTTCACGCTCTTCTTTGAATTTGTCCATAATGTAAGCGAATTCAAATCCAGCCTTCCCATGCTCTTTTGCAATAGTTTTAAGTTTGTCAAGTTCTTGCTGAGGAATCGCTCCGCTATCAAACATCAATCTGCCAATTGCAGTGCTTTTTCCATGATCAACGTGGCCTACAAAAGCGACGTTAATTATTGGTTTTGTCTTTGCCATTTTATGTAACAACGATTATTTTGGAGCCTATTTAAATCTTGCGGTTTTTCAGCGAAGATTTTTCAAATCATGCCGGATTTTATATGTTTTTTCAGCGTCTTTCAAAATAGATGTGTCAATTTTATGAATAAACATTTCTTCTTCATTATGCTCAAGCTTTTTTA
>JBBTAH010000077.1:0-3520 GCA_038044285.1 Nanobdellota archaeon
CGCGCGAGGAAGCTCGAAAAATTGTTACCGAAAATCCTTCCTTCTCCAACTACCCTCTCATCCAAAAACGAGTCCTCGAAACCTCCCTCCACCTTCATTTGGAGTAATTCCACAATAGCCACTTGACTTTTACGAGTAGCTCGCTATACTTTTGGTACAAATGCCTTCGGGCTCGCTCTCCTCACGGAGAGAGAAAATCAAGAAAAGCCGTCAGAGCAAATCTTTGACGGCTTTTCTTATTTCTGAAAATATCTTTTTATCAAGAAATCCTATTTTGTTTATAAGTCGCTTTGTATCAATAAGACGAATTTGTGAAATGATGGCAAAGGATTTTCTGCCACCGATACTCTCAAGGGAAAAATTATAGGGATTTTTCTTCTCCGAAGTGGTGAGAGGAACAATAAGACATACATGCCTGCTTAAGCCTTTCAAAATAAGAACCGGTCTTTCCCCTGTTGGCCCTGTGCCATCCTGTTCAAAGCCGATATTTGTCCCAAGCGAACACCACCATATTTCGCGTTCATGATAAAATTTATTTTCATTTTTGAAATGGATCTCTTTTTTATTTTTATTCCACTCGTCAAAGTCCTTCACAAAGAAATGATAGTACAAAAATATCTTGGTCGAAGCCGCGCGCGAGGAAGCTCGAAAAATTGTTACCGAAAATCCTTCCTTCTCCAACTACCCGCTCCTCCAAAAACGCGTCCTTGAAACCTCCTCCCACCTTCATTTGGAATAATCTAAAACCCCCAATTGAAGAATGGGGGCTTAGAAAGAATGAGGCTCACCTTGCAAGGTTTGAGTGATGTATCTTTCCGTCTGAGTTAATGTGCTTAATGCAGAAAAATTAATCTTGTTATTTTCTTACTTCCGAAACCATGTTTTCTTCGTTTTGATTTTTAGAAGTCTGCCAAATAACGTAGGCTTGCAGTACACCAACTATCAAAGTGACAACAATAAGACTTATACTGAGTCTTTTGCTCCAATAAGAAAAATTATTATTTGATGCAATAAGACTAGAATCTTCTTTTTGAATAGTCCTACTGAGACTCTCTAATGAAGTTGTTAACTCTTTTGTTCTACCTGCAGTTAGTATTCCCACTGTTGCTGGGATTTTATTGTCATTAGTTGTTCCTTCACTCAAATAATCCTCTAAAATCTTTTCAGATTCTTGCATCTTGCTTTCAATATTACAGATTTCCACTGTTGTTTTATTCTCCATCATTGTTATTTGACCCCAAATCAACCTGAAATAAATTTGGCAGAGGTTGATTAGTCCAGCCACCTTTAGACCCAATCTGCCCTGATCTTTCCAAACCAATATATGTTCTTGACCATTTTTGGTGGTTATTTGTTCCAGCACTTTCACTAATAATTTGCCAGCGTTGCTGTATTGTTTCTTCTAGATTCCCTTTCAAATTTTCTATCCACTTCCCATATTCCTCTGGTTTTCTAGCGTTCTTAACTTTCTCCTTAAATTTTTCAAATGCTCCAACAATATCTGTTTTACCAGAGAAAACAGATATGTTTGCTTCAATTTTCCAAAAAGCTTCTGTGCAAAGATACTGGAATCCTAATTTCATCCCTAACATTGAATCAATCTTTTCTTGAAGTTCTTTAGTCGGCATAAACGTAACCGTCATTGGTTTTTTTGACTTCCACTTACTGATTTCTTCTGCTTCCATTGCATTAATTTCCTCTAATCTCCCATCTAGATCATCTCTACACATCATGAGCGATGAGTTTCGCACAATTTCTTTCTCTGAAAATCCAGGGTTAAGTGTTGAATTTTGGAATATTTTCATATATTTTTGAACTTCAAATTGTTTTTAACATATACAGTGTACAAGTGTTGTATACATCAGTAAATCCAAGAGAACCTTCTTCCATTGTCTTTGCCACACCTTCGTTGCAATATTTCTCTGTGGTTTCAATAATGATTGGGTTTTTAGCCAACCGATATCTCTCCTTTTGAATCAAACCGACGATACACTCTCGATATCGTACGCCGTTCGGTTCATAAAAAGGGCAAACTTTCTGCAGGTCATTTTCATAAAAATCCAACAATTCAGAATTGTTAAATGCCTGGAGGCCAGCGATATGCATTCCGATATAAACTCGTAAAGCAATGTCTCCTGTGGATTCTTTCGTCCAATTGCCGTAATCATTTAACTGCTTGCCGTTTAGTGCTTTTTGTTCTTGATAATCCGTAAACCAGAATTCAAGACCTACAAAAATAACAACAAGCAAAAAAAACGATGTCAAACCGGAACAACCGCTTTTTATTTCCCTCTGTTTTATTTTTCATCATTGAATTAGATTGGGTTCGTACACCTGGGCTTCTACCTACGGCAGACAAGAAAATCATGACTGTGGTGCGGGCACTTGGACTCGAACCAAGACGTCGACTGTGTATAAGACAGTTGCTTTACCAGTTAAGCTATACCCGCATTCTATTATATTATAATGCTATTTTGGTTCATACAAACCCCTTATATATTCAAATCCAGTTCGGACATAATCATTCATTTGCTGACTATAATATCTCGCATTACAAGTCCCATGTCCAAATCCTGTCTTGTAAGAAATATCAGCTTGCTTTGTTTTTTTTATGTACGGACAAGAAAACGCACTTTCAGGAAAACCGAGAACATTGACCCAAAAACGGGTTTCTTTTTTGATATCCATATCTTCATACAAATGAAGAACAAAATGAATTTTGCTTTTTTCAGCACCAAGAAGAAGGAGCCATCGTATAAAAAAACGAATAACTGCCGGGTCAGTATTTGAAAGAGCAACCTGACCAGACCTTCTTTTTGTCCCCTCTCCCCAAAATAAAAAGAATCCCCCAACATATAAATCTCTTTCGTTTAGCTTTCCAAGCTTAAATAGAACTTTCTTCCTCTCTACCTCAATTCTTGCTTCTCTCTTTTTTGACATTGTCTGTCGATACCGTTCAATGCGAATGGGATTCCTATCCCTCAACTCCTGAATCCGCGACTCTGACAAGGGAAAATCTGTAAGCCAATAGCTTAAGGTGCTTTTGCTTATACCAAGCAATTTTTTAATTTCTGAATAGCTCTTGCCCTGCTTCCGTAAACGAAGAGCTTTTTCTCTCTCAAGTCGTCGTGCCATATTGTACCTTTGATTATATCAACAGAAACCATATCTCAACAGTCCACTTGTCAACCAGACAACTCCCCCTCCGTCCCGTCCGCCTTGTGCTCCATAGTGAGCTTTGCTCTACTACTTGGATACTCCGTATTAACTCTGATGCTCAATATCCTGCTTCTTTTTGGGAGTAATGCCGTTTGAAATGAGAAGCTCTTCAAACTCTTTCCGTTCAATCGTTTCGACCTCCATAAGTTTCGCCGCGATAGCGTCAAGCGCTTTTCGATGTTCATGGAGAATTTTATTTCCCTTCTCGTGCGCTTCGGTAATAATATAAGAAACTTCCGCATCCACTTCCGCGGCAATTTTTTCCGAATAGTCTTTCTCTCCCACGCCACGTCCGAAGAGC
>JBBTAH010000078.1:0-2790 GCA_038044285.1 Nanobdellota archaeon
TTAAGTCATATCCAGGAAAATAAACATTAAATCTCTTAATCTCAAACCCATTAAGTCCTTGGCCAACACTAGTATTGCTAAAAACAGAATCATAAGCATACAGTTGTATGATAAAATCCTCTATCCTTCTTTCTTTTTCATTCTCTATTTCAACTCTCACGTAATCTTCTTTTAGAAAAACTCTAACATTCTCAACTTTATTAACATCAATTCCAACCTCTCTTGCAAGTTCAAATGTAACATCCTTCTCACGAGAAGCTTCTTCTGTGGTTTTCACTAAAACGCTTGTACCCCACTTTAAGGTTATTGCCCCTAATGCAACTACAAGCCCAATCAAAAGCACCACCCCAATAAGTGGAGATACGCCCCTTTTCATACAAATAACAAGAAAAGTATGGAATTTAAAGTTTTCTCAATAGAAAACACCCAACATCTACTTTATATTTTTCTTTTTTATGAAATTCATGAGTCTTCTTTAAAACAAACTCAAAGGTAAAGATATTTTCAACTTTAAACCCATAATCTCTGGCCAATGCAAAAACAAACTCTTTTGTCTCAATCTTGTGAAAAGAATATATTGTTTTAGAACTTTCCATTGCTTTTATTAAAAACTCTCTATCTGCATGTTTATTCTGCACGCCAAACGGAGGGTTCTCGATTATAGTACCAACTTTATCTCCAAAGTCATTTACATCTTTATTAAGGTAAACAGCATTTTTTAGCTTTAACTTCTCAAAATTCCTCTTTGCAACCAAAAGAGAATTATTATCAGAATCTAAAAAAATAACTTTCTTGGCGCCAAGCAACACAGATCCAATTCCAAGAACGCCATTGCCGCAACCAAGATCAGCAACGATCTTGTTTTCAATATCATTCTGCATAAGGGCATACCATAAAATCTCAGCAGCAACATCCGCAGGAGTGGCATATTGTTCTAAATTAATTTTTGGAGATGTTACTTGCTCTAATTTAGACAGAAAAACTTCAAGTTCCTTTTTAGATTTCATCTTTTCTTCATCTTAATCAAATCACCAATAGTTAAAGAGCTATCTACAAAATTAATGCGCTTATTCTTATTTTCTGTATACACTTCAACTAGTTCGATTTTTAAAAACCTCTCTAATTTTCTTGCAAGCGCAATTGTAGGTTTAAGTTCGCCAGATTCTAAATGACGTACCACAGATTCTTTTTCAGCTATTTTTTGCGCAAGTTCCTCTTGTCTCAAGCCCAAATTTTCCCTGGCTTTCCTTATCAAATCAGGATAGTCAGATTTAATAATCTCTGCATCTTCCCCTATCACTATCTTTCTAGAAACGACTCCATCAATTTCCTTTTTTTTTGGAATCACAACAACATTCCCAAATTCAGCGCATTTTGAGCAAACAGCCAATGTAGTACCTTCTATAATAACGTCTTTTAGTTTATCATGCTTGCCGCATAATTCGCAGGGTTCTAAGTCTTTTATCATGCAATCTTAATGTTTTTTATTTAATTTAAATTTGTTTGCAATATACATAAATAATATCCCGAATAAAGCACCTAAAAAATTATAATTTAAATCCAGCATAGTATTAATCCACCCACCGCCAATTATATCCATAGCCCTTAAATTCTCATCATTAAGCACAGTATCACCTAAACCTCCAAACCTTAAAAGCCCAGCCCCAGTGCCAAACTTAAGATATCCTATATATTCAACTTGCTCAACCACAGACCCGATTCCTAAGCTTGCTAAAAACATCATAGCAAGAAGCATAAAATTAGTAAATTTGCTCTTTCCAAAGTAAATCTTCATAATGTCAAAAACGACCGCAGCTATCGCGAATAATCCTACCAAGTGCGTTAGATGATCATATTGAATAATAAATGGAGATTGATTATACCATCCAAACACTCCAGAGAGATGCAGTACAGACGCAATAATAACCAAAATAAATGAAAGCTCACTTATATCAAATTTCCGTCTTAAGAAATATAAAACGAGCAACGCGCCAATGAAAATAAAAGAATCGCTAATGTAAGCTGTTTCACCAGAGCTATAGCTATAATAAGCATATAATAAGAATATTAGCGCACCAATAATAGATATTATATTTATTGATTTTCTCATGTGCAAGCATTATTGTTAATCTTGGAGCAAATAATCTCCTTTAATTCTTCTTTTTTAATGAATCCTCCAATTAGTTCATCATTTATAACTAATGCAGGCGTCTCCCAAATTTCAAAAGAATCCATCAAAATGCTTATCATAGGCTCATCTATAAATAATGCATCAATTGAGAAAATTAACAAGTTGCTTCCAAATTCATTTTTTAAACTAGTCAGTATAGCTCCCTGATTTTCACACAATTCACAACCCCTGCTGGAATAAAAATACAAAATGCTAACAACGTTATCCCTACCGCATATTTTTTTTGCCTGCCGAGATAAAAGCCAGTATCTCAATTCAGATAGGGTATACTCTCTTTTTACTGATTTCAACCCAGATTGATCATCCTTCTCTAAATAGTTCTCTAATTTTATCCTGACAATCTCTAAATTTCTCAAATTCTGATCTAGCGCGAACATTGCGGCAGGGCAATTATCCTCCTTTAAAAATTCAGAAAGATACAAATATTGCAGCTGTAAACTATCATACTCCAATCTTTGTTCTTCAACCAAAGCGCCTGTAAAGCCTACCCTAGAATTCGTCAACGCATTCCCGATTAATACTCCCAAAGAAAATACTAAAATCGTTAAAATTAAAGCAAAAACATATCTAGATTTTTTTAATGGCGTCCTTACCATTTT
>JBBTAH010000079.1:0-2304 GCA_038044285.1 Nanobdellota archaeon
CCTATTACTCGCGTGTTAGGGCAAGGGACGCTGCAGGAAATTTGGGAACTTACAGTCAAGTTGTTTTTGCTACGACGCTGCAGCAAACACAACCTCTCCAGATTCCGACACTACCTTTAGTTACTAGCGCCAGTTATGACTCTGCAAGCGGTTTTATTTTGCTTACTTGGACCGATTCGCTACGCGAACAATCATATGTTATGCAAAGATCACAGGGCGGGGGAGAGTTTTCAACTATAGCTATACTACCTACTGACACAACTTCTTATATAGATTATGCGATTGCGCAGAATATAGCTTACATTTACAGATTGCGCGCTGTGAACTCTGCAGGTAATTCTCCTTATAGTTTTGGAAGTGTATCCACAATTGTTGCTACGCAGACAACACAAACCACGACGACAACTACTACAACTAATGTTCCAGGTTCTGATGTTCTCATAGTAACTCAACCGTCTCAATACTTATCTGGAGGCATAAAATATTCTTGGGGCATAGCACACGATGAAGTTAAGGTCATAGTAAATGAACTGCCTCCAATTGATTATATTGAACTGCATGAATATGGCAATAATCCATCAAGAGAAATTTTAGTCAGTAATTATGGCTCTGCAACTGACTTTCCAGAAGAAATAGCAAGTAATTATGAATTGAAATACTTCTTTGCTATTGATGCTAAATCATTTATAGGAGATATTATCCTTAATCTGAAGATTCCACTTATTGAATTGAATGGAAATTTAGTCTTCGTGGCAATAAGCGAAGAAGAAGGATTGTGGAATATTGAACAAACAGAGATGATAAGACAGGACGATTCATTTGCTTACTATTCTATCAAAATTCCTGCTGAAGCAAGATATGCTGTGGCCGTTGGAAAAACTGACAAGAATAATTATTGGGATATTGTAATTATTGCAGTTATAATATTTGCGGCTATTGTAATTATAACATTAGTAAGAAAATTAAAAAAGAGAAAAATTGAATGGCATAACGTTAATAGTATTTTGCTTGGAAATTATAGACAGAGATTACAACCCCAATAGTCTTGAGAAAAATCCTTTTTTAGGCTGTTCTTCTATAATTGGCTCGATTGTCGGCTGCAGGGGCATTGCCATTCTGCGCTTTGCTTCTTCGATTGCTTCTTGAGAAATTTCTGCTTCTGCCCGCCTAAATGCTTTGTCAACTTCTATTCTTGAGTGGCCTTGGTTTACTAGCGCCCATTTGAGAGATTCTTTGTTATATCCTTTTCGAAGGTTTGATTTTATCCTACTTGCAAGATTATCAATATATGTTGGTTCTTTTGGCATATAGATTTTGATGTGATTTAATATAAAAAGATTTGTGTTCGTTAATAGATAGTGATGGGCTTTTGTTTTTTAAAGAATTTTATTGCATGGCGGAGTTTTTCCTTTGATTCTGAATATATTGTGATTATTCTTTCGCCCATTTTTATTTTTTCATTGAGATGTTTGTATATGTAAACTCCCGAGGATTTATCATTGGGGCAGCCGGAAATTCTCGCTAAATAATTTATCTGTTGATTATTTATTTTTTTTATCGTGCCAGGGTGATCTGTAATAAAGGCGTGGTGGAATTTTGCTTCCGGAAGCCAGGCTTTCGGATCGCCTCCCTGCGCTTTAATAATTTGGCAGAATTTTTCATAAGCTGAGCCGTCGTATAAAATGTCTCGTGCTTTGAGCTGACCCTGGCCTTTTTTTGCTTTGCCAGACATTTCTAATATTGCCCCGGCGAGCATTAATGATTTAGATTCTAAATCGCGAGGAGGATTATCTTGCTTTAAAACACGAATTACGTCGTGCATTTCTAAAATGGGACCGACTCCGTTGCCGATTGGCTGGCGACCGTCTGTAAGCAATACCTTAATTTTGAGCCCGAGCTTATTGCCAAGTGACTCGAACATTTTTTTTAAATGTTGGGCTTGATGAAGCGATACTTTTGCCCCATCACCAAAAGGTATATCTATGAGGATGTGCGTGCTTCCTACTGCTACTTTTTTGGCTAGGATTGAGGCTAACAATTGCGGTTCTGGATCTAAACGCAACAATTTTTCTACACGAATCAATTTATCGTCTGCGGGAGCAAGGCCGAGAGAGCCACCCCAAGCAAGACAGGCTCCTGTTTTTTTTATCACTTTTTTTAACTGCTCTATTGTGAGATTAACCGGAGCTATTGCTTCTATTGTGTCTGCTGTTCCTGAAGCAGAAGTAATTGCTCTTGAAGAAGTTTTTGGCATTATTAATCCAGTTGCAGCGCATATTGAAACTGTTATCGGCGTTGTCCTGT
>JBBTAH010000080.1:0-3160 GCA_038044285.1 Nanobdellota archaeon
TTTCTGCCTCGCTGAAAGCGAGAGTAAATGTGCGAAGCACCAAGGCGGCTCACTTTTTTATTTACAACAATTTCTGCATTTTAGGGGTGGGTGGTCGGGGGTTTTAAAGTGTCCTCTTTACTAACTTTTACTTTTTATCTTTGGCTCACGATTGAGTTGAACATTATGGTATCATAATGAAATTTATGATACCATACCAATAAGGTAGATAATCAAAAAATATATAATCTTAAAGACCATCTATAAAACATGGACAAAGAGCAATTGTTATATCGTTTAAAGCAAGAACTCGAAATCCGCAATTTTTCAAGAAGAACGGTTAAATCCTACCTGAATGGCGCAGAGAAATTCCTTAGATTTGCAGAAAATAAGCAATTAACTGAACAAACAGTAAGAGATTACATTCAAATGAGAATCCAAAACAAAGAGCCGTCTTCGGTCGCTCATGATATTTTTGCGATTTCATTCTTTTTCAAAAGTATACTAAATCAATATATAAACATACCCCGCCCAAAAAGAAACAAAAAACTTCCCGAGATATTGACTAAGGAAGAAGTAAAAGCAATGATAAATGCAACTCAAAACATAAAACATAAATTAATTCTTAAAATGCTCTACGGCTGCGGGCTAAGAGTTTCAGAGCTAGTGAATTTAAAAAAAGAAGATATTAATTTCAATGAAAATTTGATACATGTTTGTTTAGCAAAGGGGAAGAAAGACAGGTTTGTTAAAATACCGGACAGCGTAAAAGATGAACTAAAAAATTATTGTGCACTTTCTCAAGAAGAGGCATTATTTCCTTCACAAAGGGGCGGCAAATTAACAACCGCAACAATTCAGGCAATTGTTGAGCAATCCGGTAAAAAAGCTGGCGTAACAAAAGAAGTTTATCCGCATTTGCTAAGACATAGTTTTGCGACGCATTTGCTGGAGCAAGGTACGGATTTAAGAATAATTCAGAAACTTCTCGGCCATTCAGATATAAAAACAACTCAGATTTACACTCAAATATCACAGCAATCTATAAAAAATGTTAGGAGCCCGTTAGATAATTTGTAAAATGAGAAAATTATACTTTGATAACTCTGCGACTACTGCCGTGCATCCTGAAGTTGTTAAGGTTATGAATAAAATTATGCTTTCTGATTATGGTAATCCGAGCTCTGCGCACGCGTTAGGAGATTCTGCTTCAAAATTGATTGAAAATGCGCGAACTAAACTTGCTCGCGTGATTGGCGCAAAGGCGCATGAGATTTATTTTACTTCTGGAACTACTGAATCTAATAATTTGGCTTTACAAGGACTGGCGCGCGCTTTTCCCGACAAGAAAAAAATTATTATTTCCTCTATTGAGCATCCGTCTATCCGAGAGACTTGCGCATATTTGAAAACTTGCGGATACAATATTATGGAAATTCCTGTTTCTAAAGAAGGTTTTATTGATTTAGCCTTTTTGGAAAAAAATATTGATTCTGACACTTTACTTGTTTCGGTTATGCATGCAAATAATATTTTCGGGACTATTCAAAACTTAAAGAGCATTGGAGATTTGTGCCGCCGCAAAGAAGTTTTGTTCCACACCGATGCGGCGCAATCATTTGGCAAGCTCAAGATTTTTGTGCATGATTGGAATATTGATTTATTAAGTGCTTCTGCGCACAAAATTGGCGGACCCAAAGGAATTGGTCTCATTTATATTCGCGATGGCGTTGCTATTTCACCGGTTTTTTTTGGAGGAGGACAGGAACGCAGCTTACGGAGCGGAACTGAAAATGTTTCTGGAATTGCTGGATTTGCAAAAGCTGTTGAGATTTCTTTGAAAAGTGATTGGAAAAAAGTCGCTGAAATGAGAGATTTACTTATTAATAATTTAATTAATTTAGGAAGTGTTGTCTATGGCGCTCTTAGTACTAAAAGATTACCTAATAATATTTTTGTTAGTTTCTCGAGAGTTGATGCTGAGAGTTTGATGCATCGGCTTTCTGTTAGGGGAATTTACGTTTCTACTGGAAGCGCATGTGACTCTAAAAAGGAAAAAGAAGATGCTGCTTTGCGCGCGATTGGTTTGTCTGCCGGCGAGATGAAGAGTTCTCTTAGGATTTCACTGCCTTTTAATGTTACTAAAAAAGATATTGAGTATTTTGTGAGGGTTTTGAAATTATTATTAATGTAATTTAATAATCTTTAAATACTACTTAATTGGTTTGGTGGCATGGCTATTTCGTTAGAAGTGCTTGATTATGCTGGCGATGATGAACACGGAAGGTTTTGTGCGGCTGTTTGTGTACGCGACGGGAATGCAAGGCAATATTTGCTTTATAGGGGCAGAACTGATGATGGTACTCAACGATTTGTTCATGAAACCGCAGATTTCCCTGATGAAAGAACTGTAAAAAAAGCATTTCCCGGATATTTTGTAGAAAGTTGGAAAGAAACAGAAGGCTTGGGTCATGGAGTAACAACGCGCGCGTTTTGGGAAGCTGTTGACGCATCAAGAGAAAGCCGTAATAGAGCACGCGCACAATAGGTTTAAAAATACAATTTACATTTAGTATTTATGAGAAAAATTATTAGACGCCAGAGAAGGAAGGCGATTTTGATTAGGAAGCAGAAGACGAATAAAGGTAGAAGAAAGTAATTCTAAATATATTTTTATTTGTAATCTTGTTTTAACTTTAGAATTATTTTTTATGACGCTTTAATTTTGTGAGTTTTTTAGAGTATATAACTTTTTATAATACTGTTTTCTGCATGAGATATGGGAGATGAGGTGAAGCTTACTAATGATATCGATACGAAGCCCGGTGATGAGAAAACAAATGGAAACGGAACTTTTTATTCCCATTCAAAGCTTTGGCTTTATGAATCATGCCCGGAATTTTACAAATTAAAATACATTGACAAAAAACTGCCTGTGATGCCGACGCATATTTCTCTTTTTTTGGGAAGTGTTGTTCATGAAGCTTTGGAATGGTTGTATCACCAGGTGAAGTATCATGAAGTTACAATTGATGAACTAATTGAATATTTCACTGAAAGGTGGGCTGTGCAGTTTGATGAAAATATCAGAATTGAAAATGGCGATGAAGTTGACGCTTATAATAAGGGCGTGCGATTACTGACTGATTATTACACGAAACACAGACCGTTTGACGAGAAA
>JBBTAH010000081.1:0-7293 GCA_038044285.1 Nanobdellota archaeon
TCCTGATGCAAGAGTAAACGGCAAACTTTTAATTCCTTATTCTGGCGATCCAGTGGCTCCACAGATTGAGCGGGAGATTTTGGATACACAAATAACTCCTGTTGATCTTCAACCAGAGCCGATTATTGGAAACCCTATCTCAAATCTTTTATTTGAAGGGTATCATGATGGTGTTGGCTCTAATTATTTTATTAGGGGTTTTATGAATCGCGTTTTGAAGGGATTAGATGAAGATGATTATTCTTATACAGTGAGCAATTTTCCGACTGTTTCTGGTGACCTTGACTATATTTTTGCTCAGTCTGGTGAGTGCGCTTTGGACTTGTATGGTAATGCGGTATTTTTTGAATATATTGATGAACTTTCTAAAAATATCAATTTTAGATTGGATCCTAGTGTTCAAAACTCTAAGTCTGCTATTTTGGCTTCTGCTGAATCTTTAAATATTGATTCTACTGATTTAGAGGATTGTGTAGACAGCAAAAAACATTTACCAGAGGTTTTGGATGATATCCGGCGCGGGCGTTCTAAGGGAGTTTTTGCTGACGCTATTTTTGTTAATGGGGAATATATTCAGATAGTACCGACTACTATTGCAACGGAAGAGGTTATTCAGTCTTTACATATGGTTGTTCGTGAGAAACTTGGAAAAATAAAGACTCGCGATTTACAATCTGAACCTAAACTTGGTGCTGGCTCTAAAGTTGTAGAGATTTACTTAGGTAATAATGATATCGCTTCTGCAAATGGCTGGAAAGTCTTGCGCGAGGTTCTTCCTTCTTTACAAGATGTTTCTATTGAGTTTAGAAACCTTCCTTTTGTTCATTTAGATAACAATTATTATGGTGCACAAGTTGGAGAATGTGTTTTGGACGATTCTAATGACGAAACCTTTTTTAGATATTTAGATGCCCTTTATTCAGATACTAGTTCTTTAGGCACTGGCGGTGTTGATGAGGGAGAGGCTTCTGGTGGAAGAGCTGCTCTTGTTGCTGAATCTGTTGGCTTAGAATTGGATGATATTATTGATTGCATAGAAGACGGCGTTTTTCTTTCTGAAGTTCTTGATGATATTCGTGTAAGCCAAGTAAATAATATAATCTCGACTCCGGCGTATGTCGTGGGTGGCAAGGTTTTAGAAGGAGTTCCTTCTGCTGCAGATTTGCTTTCTTTTATACAATCCTCTTTGCCTTCTACTTCTTCTGCTGTGCGCTCTTTTCCTCTTTCTGTTACTGGCTCTTCTATAAGTGGAACATGTTCCAATGGATGTTTTTATGATTCTTATTGCATTCCGGCTGGTTTTAGAGTCACACAAGATAATGTTGGTAGCTATTGCATTTCTTCCGGGAGTCTAAACCAGCAGCTTGCTACTGGCGATTCTTGTAATAATAATTATGAATGTGCTACTAATTTTTGTTCAAATTCTATTTGTGCTGAATATCGCGAAGCAAAAATATCTTTTTTTGAGAAGTTAGCTTTGTTTTTTAGAAAGATCTTTTAATTTATTTTTGCTATTCTTTTCTATTTTATTTTTAGAACTTTGGTTTCTTGAGCCGATGAAAACTGCAGTTCCGAGGACGAGCAACGCGATTAAATAGAATGTTGGATCTTTGTAGTATTCAAATAAGCCCTGCGTGTTTCCTGTTGATATTAATACAGGTATTAGTGATATCAAATCTAGGACGAAGCTAGAAATTATGAAGGTTACTCCGAGTTTTAAACCCTCAGCGATATTTCTTATTATATTCTTGCCGTTGAAATACCAGAGACTTGCGAGGCTTGTTAATAAAATTGTGACGACAATTGTTATGAGCCAGTATGTTGTTTGGGCGTTTTGCTGGGTCTGGAGCATTTCTTTGGCGACCAACGTTAGGATAACTCCAATTACGAATGTTATAATGTAAAGAGCTACTGCGATGCCTATTGCTCTTTTGATTTTCATTTGATTTGTGAGATTGTTTGGTTTTTAAGTTTTGGGATTTCTAAAGCTTTAAAAGATAAATTGTTTTTCCATTTTTAGCCCGGATGGCACAATGGCACTGCGGCGGTTTCGAAAACCGCTTTCCTCACGGATCTCTCGGTTCGATTCCGAGTCCGGGCGTCTTACCTTTTTGGATAATTTTTTTGAGGGAATTCTCTTCAGATTTATCAATTATATATGCTTCTACAAGAGTTTGTAAGCCATGTCTTGTGTAGGTTTTTTGATCTGCTACGCTCTTCTTTTTGTTCGGATAATATAAAATTCCTTTTTGGATTTTAACTGTTTGAAGAATTGACCATAGAAAACTAATGAAAAATTTTATTGGAATGTAAAACTCTACTCGCTCTTTTAATGATATATCTTTTCGATTTTTTAGATATTCTTCCATAAACTGTTTTTTCTGTTTATTATTAAATATTCTCCCAAATTGCGTAAATATATATGAGATGTCTGATGCGGGATCACTAATCATTACACTTTCCCAATCGATAAACTTTATGGATTTACGTTCTATCAGAATATTATGCTCTTGGATATCACTATGCACTAAGCAATAATTTGCTTTAAACTTTTTATTTGACTTGTAGATTTTCTTAGTTACTCTGTCAATCCATAAAAAGAATTCTTTTGATTTGACATAGGGTTTTAGCTGTTTCTTATAATCCTTTATTTCTTTTAAATAAAATTTCGGATTATGGTACTCTAGCGGAATTTTGTTTTTAAGAGCATTTATTGGTATGGAATGAAGTTCTGCTACTTCTAGAGCCAGTTGTTTAATGAACGCGTGAGAAAGCTGATAACCTCTTTTACTTAGAAGAGTGCCGTCTAGATAGTTTAATATGATAAATGGTCCTATTGGACTTTTTCTCTCGAATATTACTGGATAGGGAGCAATATTGAGCGCTTTAATTGCATCTAGGGCTATATACTCTCGTTCTAACTTACCCTTAGTACTTTTATCTATATCCTTTCTTAGAACCAATTTACTTGTAGGAGTTGTAATTAGATAGTTGAAATGGCTTGTACCTCCACCTAATTCTTTAATAGAAATTATATCTGTGACTATTCCTTTTCTCTCTAAATATTCTTTAATTTTCATAACTTCATTCATACGCAACTAAAGGTTACTTAACTTATAAATCATGTTACATTGAGGTGGTCGACAACGCTTTTAATTACTGTTCGTCTTTGTGGTAGAAATCAAGAATTACGACAATTTCATTGACTCTATTATATGCATATGAAAGTCTAAATTGTTGTAAATAAACTTCTCTTGTTCCTTTTCTTAAATTTCTCATAGGCTTTCCTATTTCTGGATTATTTTTTATTTTGATTAGCAATTTTTCTATTCTGTTTGTTATTGATTTGTCTTTTATCTTAGAAACGACTTTCTTGAAATGCTCATCGAAGTCTATCCTCACCATTTTTTCATTTCTTTTATAAAATCGTCAAAATTCATTCTTGTAAATTCTCCACGGTCATGCCTTTGCCATGCTTCTTCAGTTCTACGGGCAAACTCAAGGTCTTCTTTGAACTTTTCATCTAAGTCATCGGCTTTTTTAAGCAAAAAACTAGATTTGTCTTTAATAATTAAAAATCTGTCTCCTTCCTTTATATCCTTCCTCATGTTTGCAGGAATTACAATTTGTCCTTTTGAACTTATAGTTGCTGTTTCTATTTCTACCATAGTAAGTTATACCTTACTTTGTATATAAAGCTTTCTATATACTAAAATGGCCTTATTGTGGAGGTGGGTCTAAAGGCGTAAGTCTTTAAACAGATGATTCTTTTATTATTTATGAAGAAGCAGACGTGTTTCGAATGCAAGAAGGAATTTGAGTCTAACTACAATCCGCGGTTTCCCCGCAAGTATTGTCCTTCGTGCAGCAAGAAGAAGAAAAAATTGTGGGCTAGGCAGTCAAGAATAAAGTTTGAAGATTTAGATGACTAAATTATTTATCTTTTCCACGAATTCTGGCTTTATGTAGTGATGAATTGTTACAGCGTAACTGTCTTTCCATTCGTTGTGTTTTTTGTCAAAACGTTTATGGCCAAGTTTTTCTGCGATTTTTGTAAATAATTCTTTTATTTCTTCTTTGCTTGCTTTTTTGTGCAGTGAGATGAATTTTTTCGCTTCTTCTGTTGCATAAAATGAACGTACAATGTGCGGATAGAATCGCTCCCCGCAATATTCTTCGAAGGCGTGCATGAAGTCTGTATCTTTTAATGGTGCGCCTTTGTTGTTTGTGAATACAAATTCTGATTGATTCTTTTCTGCCAGTTTTTCTTTTAATCTTTTTATGTACTCTTTAGGGAATTCTTCGCTGATTGTCATTGGCACGCCGTTTTTTGCTAGATAGTTGAATGTTACCTTGTTTTTTTCTATTCCTATATCTTTTTTTGTTAATGTTGTTAGGCCTTTGTGACCTGTTGACTTGTAATATATTTCATTCCCGACGCGCATGTAAGTCTTCAGCAAGGTGTACATTGGCAGAGCAGTTTCATCCTTTTTTGATAATGCTTCTAGGACATTTTTATTTAATAGGCTATATTTTTTTTCGAATTCTTTGACTTTTTGATATTTATTTTTTGTTGCCTTTTTCTTTTTGTCAATTGTGTAGCAGTATGCGAATTTTCCGTTGGGATTTTGGTATATGACATCCCAGTGGTCGTGGGATGATTCGTCGTGAAATGTTAGTTTGGGGGCGAATAACGAGAATGCTTTGTCCAATATTTGTCCATTTGGGAGGATGTTTATTCTTGCTCCTTGCACTTTATTTTCCGGAGATAACTGACCCTTTAGGAACCTTTGATTTTTTTGGTCTATTAATTCTTTAAAATTTCCGTGTGATTTGAATAATTTTATTGCTTCTAAGATATTTGAGATTTTATTTTTTGATTTCTTCCATCCCCTTTTTGTTTTTTCGTAGAGATTTAGGTCTTTTCCGAGCCTTAATGTTCCTGCCTCGATCGTGTTTGGCATGTTATTTGTTAGTTATATGTGTTTATATTGTTTTTTAGATTGCTTAGATACATAATAATATTTAAATAGTATGATATTTTATGTTGAAGTGATTCATTCACACATTTAATTTTTGGTTTTCTGCGTAGGCACTTTGGCATAATAATTAATTTTTTTATATTGATTGTGTTCGCGAAATACTCTGCTTTAAAAAGGAAGATTTGCTGATTTGTTTATGGAATCATTCAAGAAACTCGGACTTAGCCACGGAATTATTCAGCTTATTAAGGAAATGGGATTTACTGAGCCAACAGACGTTCAGGAAAAAGCAATTCCTCTAGTGTTAGATGGTAAAGATGTACTTGGGAGTTCTGCTACTGGGAGCGGTAAGACTTTGGCTTTTGGTGCAGGGATTATTGAGAGAATGGACGGCGGAAATGGAATTCAGTGTTTGGTTTTGACGCCGACGCGCGAGCTTGCTGACCAAGTTGCTAAGGCAATGCGTTATTTTTCAAATTATAAAAAATTAACAGTTGCTGAAATTTACGGCGGGGTTTCTATTGAGCCGCAGAAGCATATTTTACGCAGAGCAGATATTGTTGTTGGGACTCCTGGAAGGATTCTTGACCACTTAAACCAACGGAGTCTTGTTTTGGATGATGTGAAATATCTTGTTCTTGATGAGGCTGACAGGATGCTTGACATGGGATTTATAGACGATGTTGTTAAAATTATTGAGCATTGCCCTAAGGAGAGGCAGACTTTGCTTTTCTCAGCTACTATTTCACACGATATTGAGCGGATCGCGAAGCACTACATGCGTGAGCCTGTTGCGATTGAATCTGAGTCGCAAGTAGATCCAAGCAAATTGCATCAGGTATTTTATGATGTGCCTTCAAATCTGAAATTTTCGCTTTTAGTTCATTTGCTTAAAGGAGAGAAATCGGGACTTGTGATGGTTTTCTGCAATACTCGGAAAAATGCTGATTATTTAGTGCATAATTTACAAAGGCATGTTTTGAATGCTGTGGCGATTCATGGTGGGCTGACACAAAACCAACGCACAAGAATTATGCAGGATTTTCATTCTAGACGCGCTTTGATTTTAGTCTGCACAGATGTTGCTGCGCGAGGTCTTGACATTAAAGGAGTTTCTCATATTTACAATTATGACTCGCCTAAAACTAGCATAGAATACATTCATCGAATTGGCAGGACTGCGCGTGCCGGTAAGGAAGGTATTGCGATCACACTAGTATCTTCAAGAGATTATGAAAACTTCAGAAAGGTTTGCGCTGATCCTGCTTTGAAAATTCATCGTAAGGATCTTCCTGAAATTGAGTCGATTGCTGTGAGATTCAAAGAACTAGATGTTGGTTATGGTAGATTTGGGGGCAATCGTCGAGGATTTAGAGGTGGTAGATCTGGCGGCAGTAGATTCGGAGGCGGTTCACGTTTTGGTGGCGGCCGAGATAGAGCCAGTCAGGGGGGTCGTTTTTCCCGTAGCGGCGAACAAGCGCAGGGTCGGCATTTTGACAGAGGCCAGCGCGGGGGCTTTGGAGGAAAGGGAAGCGACAGAGGATTTGGTGATCGTGGAGATAGGAGTTCGAGCGGGCTTGGCGGCCGGAGATTTCCTGGGCGCGGGCGGAGATGAATTTAGAAAGTATTTTTACTTTTTAGGTATTTTATAAGTTTTTTACTTATCCTCGGTTTTCCATTTACTAAAGGATAATAGTAAGGCAATTCAATTGACTCAATTTGGTTTATTTTTACTATTGCTTTGTTTTGGAATTTTATTTTTTTCAGAGGCGTGCCATTAATAATCTTCTTTAATACGAATACTGCGTTGTCTGTGCTGAACTGTTTTTTTCCGAGATTTCTTTTTTGTGCTTGTGGCAGGAATTTAGTCAGTTCTTTTTTTGTGCGTTTTCTCGGAGGATAATCGCCTAAGATGCCGCCGATGATAAAATACTTGAATTTTTTGGCTTCTTTCGGAGTTAGTTTTTTTGAGGCATTTGGATCCAAGACACAGGCATTTTCAAGATTTATCTCTTTTATTGACTTTTTAGATACTTTTCCAATCTTCTTTAGAAAATTACTATTTTTTATATTTGTAAACCATAAATTTGATTTGTGAATTATTTTTGAGATGCTTTCATATTCTATCTTGCACCAAGGCCATAATTTTGGCTCGAGGTGTTCTATGATAATTATTTGTTTCATGTCAAGATTTCTCGGAAACTATACTTTTTAAAGTGTGGGAAATCTTGAGCACAAGAAATTTGCTCACAAAGGCAAATTTCTGTGCAGCAAAATCCATAAAAGATTTTGCTTGCATCCAAAAATCGAG
>JBBTAH010000082.1:0-5662 GCA_038044285.1 Nanobdellota archaeon
AAGTATGGAGCTTTTTCTTCCATAGGAAGTGATGAAAATTATGACAGGAGAAGCTCTATTTCAGGATTTGTTAGAGATGATTCTAAAACGACGAATTATAGTAATGGCAGTGCTTATATTTTCTATGGCAGGATGCCTTTGGATGAAGACTTGATATATGAATACGAGGGCAGTCAGATATTTCTTCCGAGGGATAAGACAACACTTGCCGCGGTACAGATTGACCTTGACACCAATGAAAAAATAAAAGTTATTAGGGGAGTTTTTATTTATCAAGACAAACAATATTTTATTCCTATACGAAATTATTATTGGAATAATGCGACTGATTTGGGCGGCGGACTCGATGCTGGCGTATTTATTATGCCGAGATTAGCACAAACTGAACAGGGCGATGCGATTGAACAAAACGGCGCTTTGCTTTATTTGAGCCCGAAAGTTGTACATTCGCAACTTGCGAGGCTTTACTTATATGGACAGGAAACTGACGCTTTCAAAGCTGTGCATGTTGAGCCTAGCCCGCTTATTCAAGAGATAAGAAATCGGGGAATTGAGATTGGTGAATTTATATTAGCTGAAGATTTTATCGGGCCTATTAAGATTTGGGAAATAACTTATCCGCGAGACATAGAATTTAAACCAGAGTATCTGGAAACTAAATATCCGGAGAGATTATCTATAACAAAATGACCTATAAACTTAATCGTGCTGTTGTTAAAGGAAGCTTTATTTTGATAATTGCATTTGGGTTATACAATTTCCTACATTTTCTTTTTCAATTTTTTATGGCGCGAATGTTGACTATCAGCGACTATGGTGTGCTTGCGACACTGTTTTCTGTTGTTTATATAAGTGCTATTCTGACTGAATCTGTTCAAAATGTTGTTGTAAAATATTCTTCACCTGAAAAGGATTTGGGAAAATTAAAAAACCTTTTCCTTAGGTCTCTTAGAAAAGTTTTGCGGCTATCTTTATGGATATTTGTTTTTTATTTAATTATTGCTGTATTTCTTGCAAAAGTTCTTAACATTTCATATGCGCTCCTGGCTATTACTGGACTAATAATTTTTCTCGCATTATTCTCTCCAGTAACGCGAGGAATTCTTCAAGCGAAACAAAGATTTAAATCGCTTGGTTTAAATATGATAATTGAAGCAAGCATAAAATTAGTTATGGGTATTGTGTTTGTTTACTTTGGTGCTACGGTATTTGGCGCAATGACTGGAGTAATTCTGGGCGGCTTGATTGCATTATTATTTTCTTTCGCACAATTACGGGATATTATCAAAGCTAAAGAGGTTGCTGCTAAAACAGATGGACTTTACAACTATGCCAGACCAGCATTTTTCATAACAGCGATAGTTATTGTATTTTACAGTTTAGATGTAATCATTGCAAAAATTGTGTTCCCTCCGGAAACTGCCGGGGCTTACGCGATTGCCTCTATTTTAGGCAAAATACTTTTCTGGGGCACTTTACCAATAAGTAAAGCAATGCTGCCAGTATCATCAGTTGAAATCAGACCAGAACAAAAAGTAGAAAAACACGTCTTGCGTACTGCAGTCATTATTATTTCAATAGGTATATTTATTGCGCTAACTCTTTTTTATTTGTTTCCTGAAATGATTATAAATATTTTTTCTGGTAAAAATGTATCTGATGCTGCTAAAATTCTCTTTATAGAAGGACTTGCATTTTCTTTTATAGCAATTACTAATTTAATTTTGATATATAAACTCTCAATTAATGCCCTGAGTAATTATGCTTATTTAAGCGCGTTTTTAATTGTTGAGGTAATATTATTGAGCTACTTTTCTGCAAATGTAATTCAATTTGCTATGGCGTTTGGAGCTTCTTCACTAATATTCCTTTTAGGGACAATTATGCTACTGAAGAAAAGCAGGTTTAATAAGGCCAACATTTATAGGGAATCTTGATAATTAATAACTCAAATTTACACATGAATAAAATATCAATAATTATACCAGTATATAATGAAGAAAAAACTGTTGAAATGGTGGTTAATAGTGTGTTTGCTGTAAAAATCCCTAATTATGAAAAGGAAATTATTATTGTTAATGATGCGAGCACTGACAACACGAGCAGATTACTTAAAAAATTAAAGATAAAGCATAAAAAATTAATTATTCTAAATCATAAAATTAATTCTGGAAAGGGTTCAGCAATACTTACTGCGTCCAGAGCTGTTACTGGAAAAATAGTTGTTATTCAAGATGCTGATTTGGAATATGACCCCCAAGACATTCCAAAATTAGTAAAGTGTTATGATGCGTATCCGGGGAGTGTTGTTTACGGGTCGCGAGAGCTTAAAAAGAATGATTATTCATATGTTTCTTATTTGATGGGCAATAAGCTTCTTAATTTTTTAACTAATCTGTTATATAAAGTAAATATCTCTGATATGGAAACTTGCTATAAGCTATTACCTGCTGAGATATTCAGAAAACTTGACTTAAAATCAAATAGTTTTGATATTGAACCTGAAATAACTGCTAAAGTTGGGCTGATGGGACTTAAAATTAGAGAGGTGCCGATAAATTATAGACCGAGAAGCAAAAAAGAGGGAAAGAAAATCCGCTGGATTGATGGAGTTATCGCCCTTAAAGTTTTATTTTTACTAAGGTTTTTCAGAAGAATCTAAAGTAAATATTTTGTATAAAATATATAAAATGCTGATTATAGAAAGAACCATGGACAGTAAAACTATACTTCTAGCTATTTTGTACAGAAAGTTGCTTGTTGGATAGGAGTCAAATTGTGCTTCCGGGTTTTTATAGCCAATTTCATACAAAAACCATTCTTTTGGCTGAGATGCCAAACTAAGCGCATGCACTTTCATCGGTATTGTGGCTAAGTACACATTAAATCTGGGCAATTCTTTTCCTTTTTGCCAAGGATAATAGTTTAAATCTTTTAATGGTTCTGTAAAGGAGCGGGCAAGCGCCCCTTGCTGATTAAATAATGCTGTTAATTGCTCCATGGACTGATTTAATTCTGGCTGGTCTTTTATTGTTCCCCAACCACAGTCATCTTGAACACATTCAATAAAGAAAACCGGCGTTTGAACTGCTGGGCCTGGCAGGTCATCTTGTATATTTATTATTTCTATAAAACTTTGTGCTTCTAAATATGGCCGACCATAAGACATCCAATGCCCTTGACCGCGATAAATGCGTGAGTCAAAAACAATCAAAGATAATTCCGGTATTTTTTCCTCTTTAAATTCAATTACTTTTGTTATTGCACTTTTTTCAAAGAAATGTGTGGTTGTGCCAGCATTGGCTAAGCCAAGCCAAATAAAAGAAATAACTATTGAAAGCAAGATTAATAATTTTAAAATATTTTTTCCAAAGCGCTTTTTTACATATTCTATTGTTGAAGAAACAGCAAATGCTGATATTGGAATCACGAGCAACTCAAGAAATAAATAGTGCTTTGGAAGAAGAATTATTGAGGCTAGAAAAGGAAGGACAAATAATATTGACCATCCAAATAAAACCAAATAATCTCTGTGCTGTTTTTGATATAATAAAATAATTATTAGGCCGATAATACCTGCAAAAAAAACAAATGGATCGCCTACTCTAATGTAATTGATTGCTGCAAGCAAGAGCGGCATGCCTGATGCTACGTGTTTTTTGTCGCCAAAGAACAGCCCAGCCCATGAATTTTTTGCTTCAAATTGCGCATCAAATGAATAATACTGCGCGGATTTTTCTCTGCCCAAATCAAATACTTGCGTAAAATGAAGATCTAAAAATCCTTTTTCTTGATAAAGCAAGTAATTATGAGCTAAGGCTGGAATAGCAAATATAGCCACAATTACTGAAAATACAATTAAGTTCTTTATGTATTTTTTAGGCCAAGGATTGTTTGTTGTCTTTTTATTAATATAAAAACCGTACAAAAGAAGCGAAGGAATAAATAAAACGGGGTATACTTTCGTGTAAAGAGCCAGGCCCATTGCGATACTACTTGCACAAAAATAGAATCTTTTTTCAGTTCTTAGCGCTTTTACAAAAAAGAATATGCTTAGCATAGAGAAAAACATTGCCATAACATCCATTTCAGCTACTGTTAACCTAATATGAAATGGGGCGATCGCTGTTAGAAACGCAGCAATAAAGGCTATTCGCTTTGAAAAGAATTCTTTTGTAAGAAAGAAGATTACTATTATTGTTGCTGAACCGAAGATTATTGAAGCTAAGCGCGATGCAAATTGATTTATTCCAAAAATATCATAAGCAACGCTTGTTACTGCGTGCCAAAGGCCTGCTGACTGGTCGTATGTTGTTAGGCGTCCAGAGTTATAGAAATTAATTGCGTGTGTCACGTGGTGCATATCGTCGGCGCTTACAGAGATATTTATTGCTGCTATAATTCTTAATAATAATCCGACAAAAAGGATAGCCAAAATAATAAATTTATCTTTATCTATGGAAAAAATCTTATCTATGATTCTTTCAAATGCTTGGTTTTCCGTCATTTTGAGATAGGACAAGCATAGATTTTAAAACCTTGCCAAAGAGGCTAATTTATGGATAAAGTAGCGATAATAATCCCAGCTTATAATGAAGAGAAACGCATAATGGCAACTCTTAAAGAATATTCCACTTTCTTTAACAATATTGTAAAAAATAAAATATTAGATTATAATATTATTGTTGTAATTAATAACACTACTGATGGCACTGATGAGATTGTTAAGGGGTTTGCTAAAAAAAACAAAAAAATTTCTTATATTGATTTATTGCGTGGAGGAAAGGGTTACGCCGTTATTGAAGGATTTAAAATTGCCTTGAAAAGAGATTTTGATTATATTGGATTTGTTGATGCTGATATGGCTACACCGCCTGAAGAATTACTGAAAGTAATTAAAGAGGCAAGAAATACTGACGGGGCCATTGCAGACCGATATCTAAAAGATTCCGAAATTCATCCTACACCTTCAGTGAAACGGCTTATTGCCCGAAGAGTTTTTAATTTTTTAATACGCGCGTTGCTACTGGTTCCTTTTGGTGATACTCAATGTGGGGCTAAATTTTTCAAGAGAGATGTGTTAAATATAGTGATCAATAAGTTAAGCATGTCGCAGTGGGCTTTTGATGCGGAATTGCTTTACCACTTACATAAGCAAGGATATAAAATAAAATCTGTTCCAACTAAATGGTACGATAAAGAGTATTCAAAAATTAATTTTTGGAGAGCCGGGCCTTGGATGGCTTTGGGCGTTGTTAGGCTGAGACTTTTGAATTCTAATTTAAAAAGTTTTGTAAGAATTTACGATAAACTAATTAGATTTATTCCAAAATGAAAAAATTGAATATCGGATGCGGTCAAGACATAAGAAAGGGCTATGTTAATTTAGACTCAGTAAAACAAAAAGGCACAGATGTGATTCATAACTTGAACAAATTCCCATGGCCATTCAAAAAAAATACTTTTGACGAAATATATGCCTCGCATGTACTAGAGCATGTTGATGATTTAGTTAAAGTAATGAAAGAGATACATAGAATTTCTAAGAACAATGCGAAGATTATAATACGCGGACCCCACTTTTCATGTGGTGTGAGCTACAGAGATCCAACACATAAAAGATTTTTTTCATATTTTACTTTTGAATATTTTTGCAATCCTG
>JBBTAH010000083.1:0-1094 GCA_038044285.1 Nanobdellota archaeon
CTTTTTTTATTTTTTGAGTTAGTTCGAGGACTAATTGGACATTTACGTCTGCTTCTATTAATGCTCTTTGCAAGTCTTTGATTATTGAATCAACTAAATTTTTGTCTAAGAAAATAGCGTTCGCTATTTTGTCTGTTGTTTTTTTTAAAATGTTTGAGAGTTTGTCTAACATATTATTAACGAAGAAAAGAGAATATTTATAAATGTCTCTCTCTCTCTCTTTGTTGATGAAAGAGAAGAGGGTGCGTTCTTCTGGTTTTGATAAAAAATGGATTTTTATTGCGGTTGTAGGAGTTATTGCTGTTTTGTTGGTTTTTGCTGTGGGCATTTATCCTAATTTGTTATCTCCTAATGATACGTCTTTAGTTTTTTGTTTTGATACTGATGATGGACATGATATTCCCACTAAAGGAGCAGGGATAGAAATTACAATTCCTGCTGCTATATTGGATGAGGAGACGCATACTAGTCCCTATGGACCTCCATATTCTACTCTATATTCTACTTATACACTACAGAATGGCGTATCTATTGGAACCAGTACTAATAATCCAAATAGTAACTCCGGTAGTTTACCTGCGACTTATGGAGGAAAGAGTTATTCAATAGGGTTTACTGTTCACCCGGATACAGCTGTATTAGTAAGTTCTGCAGACGAGCAAATTGAAGGATATCCACCAGGAAATATTTATTTGCATGAAGAATGGTCTGGTCCTGTTACAGTGATTTTACCGGGGTGGGTTAGCACTTCTTATTTGGTTGCAGGGATACATCCCCGTAATCAAGATACTACAGGTATGATTAATGCTCTCGGTGAATGTGAATCTCTGGAAACTAGTGTTTTTCAAAGTAGTAGTGCAGAGATTGGTCCTTTTAAAATTCCCATTAGTGATCAAGTTATAAAAATCCCAAAGTTTTTTGCCAGTTCCACTCCTTAATTTCCTAACCACCAAAATTACCCATCTGACTATTAAGGGTGCGTGATAGATAAAAAAACAGTGTTTTGTCCGTTGTTTTTTTCAAGATATTTGAGAGTTTGTCTAACATATTATTAACGAAGAAAAGAGAATATTTATAAATGTCTCTCTCTCTCT
>JBBTAH010000084.1:0-4805 GCA_038044285.1 Nanobdellota archaeon
TCACACTCACGGAAAACTTTCTAAAAAAGGTAGAGAACAGGCCAGGAAATTAGCGCATAGGCTATTTAGAGAAAAAATTGATGTTGTGTATTGTTCAGATTTGAATAGGACGAAGCAGACGCTTATGCCCTATCTGAAACTGCATAAAGTTAAAGTAATTTATACTAAAGAACTACGAGAAGGGCATATGGGAATATTCACTGGTAAGACAAGAGATGACTATCTTGCCTGGAAAGAAAGTGAATCTGGCAAAAAATGGCTTGCTAAATTCGGCAAAAATCTGGATTGGGCTTTTCCTAAAGGAGAGTCTTCAAAAGACTTACAAAAAAGAGCCGCACGAATAGTTGAAAAAATAATAAAAAAAGAAAGAGGCAAGAACGTCTTAATAATGACTCATGCAAAAACTAAGATTATGATGTTAATGCATCTTCTAAATAGAGAATATAAAACATATAGAAAGAAGTATAATCCGCCTAACACAGCTCTGTCTGTTATTTATATTAAAGATAATGGCAATCATAGAGCAAGATTAATTAATAACCTTGGGCATCTTAAATAAAATTAACCGAGACGTTTAAATATTCCCTTTCGTATCATGTTTTATGCGGGTAAAATACGCGCGAGAGGTGATGGCTGTTTTAATTTTAGTCATTGCTGCGCTTGCGCTTTATTATACTTTTGTGCCTGCTGCTTGCGATGATTATGCTTGTTTTGAGGCACACATGGCACGATGCACGCCTGCGGTTTTTGTAAACGAAGAAGATGAAGCGTCGTGGAAATATTCTGTTCTTGGAATAACGAAAGGAACTTGCGAGACTGAAGTTACTTTGCTTAATGCGAAAGAAGGTGAATTGGATTTGAGAAAATATGAGGGCGCACAGATGAGATGTTATTACAGCATTGGCGTTGCGGGCTTTCCTGAAAAAAATCTAGCTGCGTGTCACGGGTCTTTGAAAGAAGCGATGCAGGAAATTGCGATTGAGAAGCTTTACAAATATATTGTTGCTAATCTTGGCGAGATAAGAGAGGAGTTGCTGTTTTAGTTATTTGAAAGTTTTTAGATTATAATTGCTTCTTTGAAGCTTTTGAAGTGGTTGTCTCCTGTGATGATTTTAGCATTGATTATTTTAGCTGTTTCTATTAATGCTGTATCTACTATTCCAAATTGGGGATATTTCTTTCTCATTTCTGCATGCAAAAGTCCTGAGCTTTTTGCAACTTTAGGAGTCATCTCTATTATTTTTGCTCTTGAGATAATTACGTTATAAGCTAATTCTGAGTTGCCTTCTTTTCTTTTTACTTTACTTACAACTTCTGCAATTGTAATTGGTAAAACAAATATTTCATTTTCTCCCTCTAAGAATTTGTTAACCTTTTCTCCTTTAGAGCTTCCTTCTAAATATTCTATCCATCCATATGCGTCTATAAGACACTTCATTAATCAAACTGGCCTTTTGCCCTGTCCTCTCTTGTGAATGAGCCTATTCCCTTTAATGCGCCGAAGTAGCTTTTTCTTGGTTTCTTTACGGATATTTCTACTAGTTCCTCTTCTTGTATCTGCTCTTCTTTGACTATCTCTTTAGGGATAGTTACGACTAAAGAACCGCCTATCCTTCTTACCCTTGCCAAAGATTTTAATTCGTTTTCCATGTTATACTTATAGTATAATAAAATATAACTTGAAGTTATATATAAATGTTTCTACTTTTTTGAAAAAATAAAAATAAAAAATATTTGAGATTATTCCAAGTGGGTTGTGTCTATGCCTTTGGCTTTCATTCTTTTCATTAAAGGCATTAATGCTGCTTTTGCATAGCAATCTACATAGGCTATTTCTGTATCTCTAGCAAAAGGAATTCGAGGTATTTCTGCAACTTCTTCTGCTCTCTCATCTGAAGAGTAATCGTCGGAATCTCTTATAAAATCCAGATCTAAAATAGCATACATTACACTTTGCCTCACTATCTCGGCAACTTCTTTTTCTGAATATGTTCTAGACGTTTGTTCGTCTGTCATGTTTTTGACCTCCTTTGTGATTGTTGAGTTTGAGACGCGAGCTCTTTAAGAGCGAGATCTAAAGGAGTGTTTGTGCTTGGAAACATCTCAAAGCCGTTTGAATATTTACCACCAAAAGCAAGAATATATCCTTGCCATCTGATATTCTTTTCTTCTAATTTATCAAGAATACTTGTAACGTTGTTGCCAGTGCATAAATAATTAGTTCTGTCGCTATTTTCTTGCCTGATTAATATTGGCAGTAATCTCGAGGAAACTCTAATTCTTCTTTCTGTTACTCTGCTAAAATTCTCTATTTGTGGTAATACCAATCTCCCATCTACTGAATAAGTTTCTATATAGCCTCCGCCATTCCATGAGGGTCTTCCAGCAGAATAGGAAAAAGCTCCGATGGTGCCTGCTTCAACTGACCTTCCAGCCTCCATTATTTTAGCGTCTTCTGCCCATCCTTTTTCTAACAAAGTTCCTTCTTCTGAAATCGCGCCTCTAATTGTGAAGTCGTTAGCCATCGCTAATCTGATAACACTTTCCAAAGCTTCTTTGGAATCGTAGTTAAAACTACGTGAGTATTCTATTACTTTGATTTGTGGTTTTTGTTCTGTCATGTTTTGTGTTTTGGAGTAACTATTAGTTACTACATAGTAATTCTTATTAATATTAGATATATAAAATTTATTAGGCTGTTATTTTGACTTTCTTAGAAAGATTTATATAATAAGCTAAAATAGTTAAGATATGACTGAAAATGCTATTACACTTGATAATTTAGATAGTCTGGACAAGAAGTTAATTTACGAACTTAATTGGAATGCTCGTTTGAGCCATGCTGTACTTGCTAAGAAATTTAGAACATCTAAGCAAGTTATTGGGTATCGTATCAAGAAACTGGAAGATGCTGGTATTTTGAAAAGCTATCATGCTGTAATTGATTGGCGCAAACTTGGATATAATGCAATTCGCGTCTATATGAAATGGGAGAACATTACGCTTGAAAAGGAAAAAGAGGTTTATGAACTAATCAAGAAAGATCCATTATTTATGTGGGCAATTAGATTTGAAGGGGATATTGATATTGCATTTTATGTTTGGGTGAAAGATATGACTGAATTTTCAAGGAAATGGTTTTATTTCATCTCTAAGTATAAAAAATACATATTGAGATATGAGATTTATGAATCGGTTGAGATGATTCATTATCCTATGAAATTTTTGAAGGAAAATTATGAAACTCCTGAACTTGTTATCGGTCGCGAGTCTAAAGCTGAGTATGATGAAACAGATTATGAAATACTAAAAATTTTGACTGAAAACGCGCAGACAACGCTAGTTGATATTGCTACACACTTAAAAATGAGCGCACCTTCAGTCCTTTATAGAATTAAAGAGCTTGAAAAGAAAAGAATAATTCTTGGATATTACGCTTTAATTGATACCGATAAGCTTGCACTGGAGTTTTACAAAGTAGACTTTTATGTTAATGATATGTCTAAATTAGACATGATGAATTCCTTTGCTAAAGAACATCCGCAAATAGTGTACCGAATGAGAACTATTGGGGGGCCTGATTTTGAAATTGAGGCAATTGTTAAAGATGCTATTGAACTGAAAGCGCTGATAAATGAGATTAGAATAAAGTTTGGAGATTCAATTAAATTCAACAGATTCCACAGATTTGAATATAGCATTAAACAGATTTACTTGCCTGGAGGGAAGGTTTTTAACTAACAGACTTTTTTGCCAAATCCAAAACTTTTTTTACATCTCCTGAAAATATTTTGCTTGCTCTTAATATTTCCATGCCGATGATTTTACCCTCTTTTGAGATGTCAATTACTATACCGTTAGGTAAATCTATACTTTTCCAGTATTCTTTGTCTTCCAGATGTATTCCCAATACATCGCTTTCTGAATCGTACCAACTTTCCATGTTATTAGTCTAACCAGTATGAAGTAATGATTTTATAGTTTTGCCTTCTTCTTTATACACTACCTTTAGAATTCTTCAGGATGGAGGAATTCTTGCTATTGCGTTGTAAGCATCTTCCCATTTTCTGTCTTTTATTTTATCTGAATTTAATATACAATATTCAATCAAATCGTTTGTTATTTCTGGACGAAATCTCTTTTGCTTCTTCCAATGAAAAGAATCCTCTATTTGCATAACTTAATAATAATTTACTTATTATAAATAACTTTACTTGGGAGTAATTTATTTCTTATTGACTTGCATGCCTTTCATTTCATTGAGCTTTTTGACTTTGTCAATTGCCAAGAGGCGACCTCTGGCTTCTTCTGGGTTTGCCTTGCATAAGTTTAGAATAAAAAGTATTTTTTGGATTATTTCGTCGTAACTTTCTTTTGCATGAACTTTCAGCTTGTCAAGACGCAGTTTTGTTTCTTTGTCTATCTTTATTGTTGTTATTTTTCCTTCTGAAACCATATAGTTATACGATGGTATACTTAATAAAGTTTTTTGTCACTAATAAGAGTAACGAAAATGTTGTCACCGCAAAGTTTATAAAACACTTTATGGGTCTCTAATTAACTAAATTTTGGATATACCAAGAAATGAACGTAAAAAACCTTGCAGGTTTATTCGTAGCGGCATTTGCATTGCTTCTTGCAGTTCCTGCAGTTAGCGCTTTCGCAAGCATCAACTATGTTGAGACTGAAAGCGTTGTCTTGAATCAGGGCACTGTATTCAGCGTTGAGGCTGGGCAAACTCTTGATTTGAGAGTTGTCTTCAAGGCCTTTGCTGATGAAGAAGATGTGCGAGTGACTGCCAGAGT
>JBBTAH010000085.1:0-10646 GCA_038044285.1 Nanobdellota archaeon
ACCGTGCTCCTGTGAAATGGGTCAGGCCTTGATCGGAGCAGCCCTAAGCAGAAGCGTCGGTGCTTGCGGGAGCGCAGTACTGAGAATGGCAAAAGAAAAAACGTTTGCACGACGCCAAGCAAACTCCCCGCCTACGTTGTTTAAAATGCAATACCATCAAGAAGTCGAAAAAATCTTTTCTGTTATGGAGGCTGGGGGCATAGTAATTGTACCTTTAGATGTAGGTTATGCTTTACTTTTTACAAAGCCCGATTGTATAGAAAAGATTTATCAAATAAAGAAAAGATCAAAAGAAAAACCGCTCGTTTGCCTTGGTGATGAGAAGACTATAGCGGAAATTTTTGTTAATAATAAAAACTCTAAATTCTACTACAAATTAGGATATCCTGTTGGTTTGATCGGGAAATTCAAGACTAATTATGTTGATAATAAACTTTGCACTAAAAATGGAAAAATAGCTATTTTTGTTAACATGGGTGAATTCGCTGACGATCTTGTTAGGTTCTCTAGAAATAAGGGAAAAATTGTATTTGGCTCTAGTGCCAATATTTCTGGAGCAGGAAATCATTTTGAAGTTAAAGACATTGAAAAAGAAATCTTCGATAAAGTAGATTATGTGCTTGATTTGGGAAAGACCCGTTATTCTGAATTCCATAAAGATGGGAGAGGAATGAGTAGCACTATGATTGACATAGAAGATAATCAAATAGTTAGAAAGGGTTTGTTATATAAAGAAATTAAGGACTTATTGAAGATTGCTTAATGTTTAAAAACTTCTTTCTCTCTTGACAGAGATGGTGATGGAACGAAGAGGGCAGGTGTTTTTGATGGCTGCGATTATTATTGCAGGGTTGCTTTTTGCTTTGACTAAAACTGCTAATAAAGGATTTGCGCGCGACGAGCCAGAAGCATTTTATGATTTGTCTGAAGAAATAGGTTTTGAGACAAAGAGGGTTTTGGATTATGGAGTTATAAACGCGCAACCTGCTGGGACAACTGCTTTGCAAGCAGGGCAGATGCTCGCGAGTTATGCAGAGCATGTTGCACAGGAAGATGTTGTATTTATTTATGGAGATACTTTAAATGTTTTTGCTGTTTATTATCAATCTATAAATGCTCTTGGAATACAACTTCTTGGAAATACATTTATTCCGATAAATATTGTTACTCAAACGCCTGTTCAAGTAAAGAGGGATACTGCTGCTGGAACTGCGACAGTTAGAATTCGCGGCAATGATTATACCTTTAATTTAAAGCCAGGGCAAAACTTTTATTTTGTACTAATTAAGGAGGATGAGAATGAGCAGTTTGTCGCACTTGAATGATAGGGGAGTAAGCCTTATGATAGGATATGTCATCTTAATTGCAATTGCGATAGGATTGAGCACTGCGGTATTTTTTTATTTGAAGCTTTATCTGCCACCAGATAAACCGAAATGCTATGAAAATATCGATGTTGTAATTGAAAATGTTACTTGTAAAACAGTTGTTGGGGGGGCGCAGGTTTTTATTAATTTTACTAATCGCGGGCTATTCAGCCTTAACGCGGCTTACATAAAATTCGGTGAGTCTGGCAGGACTTTCAGGACGATTCTGAACGACCCTGTTGACCAGAATTTTTTAGCTTCTGACTGTAATGATCTTGATCCAAAGTTGAAGCCAGGAGATTATTTCTGCGATACATTTCCTTACGGTGTTCCAGTTGCTTCTAGTACAGTTTATGAATTAAGTGTTGAGCCGTTGCTGTGGATTGACAACACGCCAGTGCTGTGCCCAGAATCTATTGTTACGAAAAGAGTTGGATGCTCTTGAGTATAGAATAAATAATAAATATTAATAATTTGCACCTGAGCTAATTACCACATTCATATTTTGTTATAAGACTAAGATATAGCAAGAGCATAAATCAATTCTTAGTTTAACTGCATTATAGCTAACATATAAAAATACATCTTCATTTTATTTAATATGAAAAGACGCGGTGTGAGTCCAGTTATTGCGACGGTTTTGCTGATTGTTATCGTTGTTGTTCTTGCTGCGATTATTTTTATTTGGGCGCGCGGTTTCTTGTCTGAAAGTGCTGTCAAGGGCGACAGGGCTGTGAGTGTTTCATGCGCTGATGTTGAGTTTGAAGCAGAAGTTGTACCGCATGCCAGCGAGTGCAGTGCTGCTTCGTGTGAGCCTGGAGAACCAAATCCGTGCGATGCTGCTGTTGATATAAATAATATAGGCAACGTCCCGATTTATGGTGTGCAGGTGTTTGCTTATGACCAGGAAACTGGAAGTATCCAACCATTAATTAATGTTGACCAACCGTTTGCCGTTGGGACAATTACAATCGGCAGGTCTGCTTCTGTATGCCTTGGACAGAATATCCAATCTCAAGACGCGTTCAGAATTGTGCCTAAGCTTTTAGCAGAAAAGGATGGGCAGAGAGTCGCATATACTTGCCCTGAGAAAGACGGGATAACTATTGCTTATGTTGGGTTTTGAAAAGGTATAAAAAGTATTTTTTACTCTATAGTTCATGTTTAAGAGGGGTGTGAGTCCGGTTATTGCGACGGTTTTGCTTTTAGTGATTACTGTTGTAATTGCGTCAATTATTTTTGCATTCGTTATTCCGTTTGTGAATAAAAGTTTAGGAAATAGCAAAGCTTGCCTGAATGTGCTCGACGGAATTGAGTTTCCGGAAAGCAGATTTAACTGCTGGAATGCTTCTGCACCCCCACTAGTTTCTGCAAATAATCCTTACGAAACTGGATTTTCTGTCAAAGTAAAAAAAGATGGAATTGAAGGATTTAGGATTGCACTAATTGATGAAAATGAGCAATCAGATGTGAAAGATATTAAACCAGGCGCGACTGGCTCTGACCTTAAAATGGTTGGTATTACTAATTCTTATGGGGGGGCACTTGACTTCCCAAGTATTGGTGGACAAAAAACATATGTTACCAAAAAAAATACTAATGGAAAATATTTGAAAGCAGAAATTGCCCCAATAACTGAAACCGGCGATGTATGTCCTGTTGCTGATATTGTTGAGTTCTCGCACTGCTCTGGTGTCGTGGTGTTTTAATATGTTGTTTAAGTTATCGAGGCGCGGCCAGATTTGGATTGAGACTGTTGTTTATACTTTAATAGGACTTGCTTTAATCGGGCTTGTGCTCGCGATACTGACTCCGAAGATAAAAGAATTTCGCGACAGGAGTATTATTGAGCAGAGCATTGACTCGCTGAACGTGATTGACTCAAAAATTAATGAAATTTTGGACGCTCCTGGAAACAAGCGGAAAATAGAATTGACTATTGAAAAAGGAAAGTTGGCTATTAATGCGTCGCAGAATACAATCTATTTTATAATTGATGAGAGCCATTCGCGCTATTCTGAGCCCGGAGTCTCTTTGCAAGTAGGAAGAATAAATCTAACAACCAAAGAACTGACCGAGACTTATTTAATTAATCTTGAGCTGAATTATAATTATAATTTAACATTTGATGGTGCAATGGGAGACAGGCCAGAGCTTGTTGAGTTCACACCGGTTAGTCCGCCTTATAAGTTTTTTGTTGAAAACAGAGGAATTCAAAATAATAATTTGTGGATTGATATCAGCGAAGGATAAGGTAATATTTAAATGCTATAGAGTTTGTTTTAAATTGAGGTGTTTATGCTGACTGTATCTATTAATCCAAATCCGCCGATTCCGGCGCTGCCGCGCTTTTCTGACAAGACCCTGATTGATGTACGCTATTCTTTAATCCAGCCGTTCGCGAACGCACATATTTACTGGGACCAACAGCTAGGCGAGCTGGTTTATGATATTGAAGAGCCGATACTTAGTGAAGGAGAAAAAATTGCGATCATGAAACTTGAAGATGCGATGATTGAGCTCATAAATGTCAATGTTGTTACTGAAAAGACTCCTGACAAACTGATAGAATATATTGACAAAACTGCAAAATTTTTAATTAGTGAGCTTAATTTGAGAATTTCCGACGACAGCTATGAAAAAATATTTTATTATTTGTATAGGGATTTTATCGGGTTGAATGAGATTGAGCCGCTTTTGCGGGATTATTTTATTGAAGACATTGAGTGCAATGGTGCGAACACGCCGCTTTATGTTGTCCACAGAACTTATCGCAACGTACGTACAACTCTAAAATTCAAAGAAATGGATAAGCTCGCCAGTTTTGTTGAGAAATTGGCGCAACGTGCTGGCAAATATGTTTCTTATTCTGAACCGCTTTTGGACGGAACTTTGCCTGATGGAAGCCGTGTAAATGCGACTTACACGCAAGATGTGACTTCACGAGGGCCAACTTTTACTATTAGGAAATTTACTAAAATTCCTTGGACACCTACGCAGCTTATTGCACTTAACACATTAAGTCCGGAGATGCTCGCCTACTTTTGGATGCTTATTCAATATAAATCAAATATTTTTATTTCTGGCGGAACAGCGTCGGGAAAGACAACTTTGCTTAATGCGATTGCGTTTTTTATTCCGCCTGAAGCAAGAGTTGTTTCAATTGAAGATACACGTGAATTGAATCTTCCGCGAGAAAACTGGGTGCCTGCTGTTGCGCGTGTGGCAATAGGATCTGGAAATGTTGGTGAGATTGACTTGTATGACTTGCTAAAAAATTCATTCAGACAAAATCCAAATTATGTTATTGTCGGAGAAGTCAGGGGCAAAGAGACTTTCGTGCTTTTCCAGGGAATGGCTTCTGGGCATCCTTCAATAAGCACGATGCACGCTGATTCTGTTGATACGCTGATTAAGCGTCTTGAAACTCCACCGATAGAACTGTCTCCCACTTTGCTGAATGCTCTTGATTGCGTTGCTATTATGACTCATGCAATCGTAAAAAATCGCGAAACCCGCCGGCTTAGAGAATGCGTTGAAATTATCAAAGCGCGCGAGGATGGAACTGCACTTGTTAATACGCCTTTCATATGGAGCCCTGCGCAGGATATTTTTTATTTCAAAAAAGAAAGCAAGGTTTTTGAGAAGATTTCATTAAGATATGGGATTTCAATGCAGAAACTTCAGGAAGAATTTATGCGAAGGGCTAAATTGCTTTACACTTTATATCAAAAGCGCGTTTTTAGCTTTGATGAAGTTCGTAAGATAATTACAGATTATTATCGAAATCCGCAGGAAGTTCTGCAGCAGTATGGGTTGAAATAAAATTTTAATTTAATATATATGGGTGTCTGGAGCACGGCATAATAGTTATAAAGCTTTTAAGCATTTTAATGCCGATGGAAAAAGAAGATGTTGTAATGCTTGCGCAACTACTCCACGCAATGCGAGAGCTAACTGACAAGCTTGATGAATATTTCCAGAAAAAAAACTTTGAGGGGGTTGCCCGCACCAAACGCGAGCTCATGCGCCTGCAAAAGAAAATCGCGGAGATAACATGATTGAGCAGATAAAGAAAAACTTGGATTTTGAAATTGCGATGGTACGTGAGCTTAATCGCTTTTATGAATGGTATGAGAATTCTGCCGCTGAAGAAAAAAGGCTATATGCGCGAATGATGAACTCTCTTGTGAAGCGCGTCAGGTTATTGAACGATAGTTTGCCCAAACTGCTTGAGAGTGTAAGTCTTATAAAAAAACTTGACTCTCCTGCCCAGATAGGCGTTACTAGAATATCCCTACAACGCGAGGTTGATATTTTAGTTTCTGACAGAGGCAAGGAAGAGTTTTTGCGTGAGCTGAACATCAGTGAAAAACTGCTGAAGAAAGTCAAAACTCAACAAAGTAAAATAAGCAAGAAATCAGAAGGACTCCAAACTCCAAATGTCTATGGTAAGATTGCTAATAAAATTTTTCTTGGAATGTCACAAAGGCTTGTTGATGAGGGCTCGTTTAAAACGTTGAGATTAAATGTACGCAAGAGCAACATAAACATATTGTCAACGACTTATATTTCCATGATGCTTTTTTCAACTCTCGTCATGTTTTTTATTGGTGTTTTAGCAATGACCTTTTTTATTTTTTTTGAATTGAATTTACTTGAATTTAGCTTGAAATTATATGCAGGAAATTATTTGATTAGATTTTTGAAGCTTCTGTGGCTACCTTTAGGGCTTCCGTTGCTTGCGTGGTTTTTGTTTCATACATATCCTAGCGCTGAAAAGAATGCCCTCGGAAAACGCATTGACCAAGAGTTGCCTTTTGCGGTCATTCATATGGGCTCTATTGCTGGGAGTGGAATTGAACCTGCGCAAATATTCAAAATAGTCGCGATGGGAAACGAGTACCCTTTCGCCGGACAGGAATTCAGAAAGATTTTGAATCAGATAAATCTGTATGGATATGACTTGGGCACGGCTCTAAGAAACGTTTCACTCTCTACGTCTAGCGTTCGCTTAGCTGAATTGCTTAACGGAATCAGCGTGACTATAAATGTTGGCGGAGACATAAACAAATTTTTTGAGAAGCGCGCGGAGAGCCTGCTTTTAGAATACAGGCTTGAGCGCGAGAAGTCGATAAAAACTGCTGAGACTTTTATGGATTTGTATATCAGCGTTGTCATTGCGACTCCGATGATTTTGCTCATGCTGATGGTTATTATCGCAGTTTCAAAAGTTCAGACGGGGTTTAACCCTGGGCAGCTTAATATTGCTATTATAGGAATTGTAGCTATTGTGAATATTTTATTCCTCGCGTTCCTACATATAAAGCAACCTACATACTAGCATGGCACTAAAAAAATCACACTGGATTGGAATAATATTTTCGGTTTTAATTATACTTGTAGATGTTATTTTCTTTTTGCAAGACAAGATATTTTTCTTTCTTATTGGAATTGCTGTTGCAGTTGTGGCCCTGCCTTTTGTCGTTGGAACTGTTATTGAAACAAAGGAAGAGAAAGAAAAAAACGAGCAGTTTCTTGAATTTGCGCGCGCGCTTGCTGAGAACGTAAAGGGGGGCACACCAATCGGTCAAAGTGTTATGAATATGCGCACGAAAAACTTCGGCTCACTGACAGAGCACATTGTCAAGCTGGCGAATCAAATCTCTTTGGGAATTCCTATCAGCATAGCTCTTGATAATTTTGGAAATGATATCGGAAGCATTGCTGTTAAAAGAGCTATTACTTTGATTAAGGAAGCTGAAGCTGCTGGTGGAAAAATAGATGCTATACTTGATTCTGTTGCGTCATCAATTTACCAGATTGAAAAACTGAAGAAAGAGCGCAAGGCCGCTATTTCAAGTTTGGTTGTACAAGGATATATTATATTTTTTATTTTTATAGGGATCATGCTTGTTATGCAATTTAAAATTATTCCTTTAAGCCAGGAAGTGCAGAATATTGACAGCTTTGAGGGAACAGGGGATGCATTTGAAGGATTAAATATTGGCGGGGGGTCGGAAATCAGCTCTGAACAACTTGCTAGACCTTTCTTATACATGCTGATTATTCAGGGAATCTTCAGCGGCCTGGCGATAGGAAAACTTTCTGAGGGCAGCATTAAAGCTGGAATTAAGCATTCGTTTGTAATGACGATTACAGCGTTTCTTGTGGCTACTGGGGCGAAGTTGTTCCTTTAAGATTTTAGAAAGATTAAATGATAATTAATAAGATGATTTTGATATTAGTTATTATGTTTAAGTTTAATTATTTATTATTTTTCTTAATAACGTAAAATATTTCATTATTCGTGCGATGAAGTTTATATTCGAGATTTAAATCTTTTAGTAGATTTTCAAACCAGCGGCGATATGGGCGGTTCATCGGCTTGCCTGATAGAGTTCTTGTTGCGAAACTGACTATTAAATTATTTGAGTTAAGTTTAGTGAAAAGCTTTTTTGCAATTTCTTTTTTGTTTTTTCCTAAAATATCGAGCAGTTTGAGCATTAGACAAACATCTGTTTTTGGGAAATTATTAACTTGTGTGATGTCTTCATGCTGGGCTTCTCCTTTTATTTTATTTTTTTCAAAATAGTCTTTTACTAAAGATAGGTAATCTGCTTTTATGTCGTAAGCGTAGTATTTTATATTAGGCTTTGCTATGGCCATAGGATTCAGGCCGCAACCCAAATCAAGAATGCTTTGCGGCTTGAGTTGCTCAATTAATGATTTAATGTATTCATATTCTTTCAAACGCTCATTTGTTGACTTGTGTAATTTTAGCAATTCTTGGTTGCTGCTTAATTTTGATTTGGTTTTTTCTATGTATTGGCCTGCAGATTTTCTGAGTTTGGCACGAATTATTTTAACTAAGAGTTTACGATTTTTTTTATTATAGGGGATAGATATTTTTTGCTTTTGCAGGTAACTTTCCAATATATTTTTTATAAATGAGTTTGGCAAGTCTCTAAATTCGTGCTTTTGCTTTATTTCAGCTATTAATCTATCCATTAAATTTTACAGGGGCAACCTATATAAATTGCTTTGTGCTTTTTTGAACATGAGTGAAAAAAGAGGTTTTGGGCATGTTGAGGCAATATTGTCTTTTGTTATTTTTATTGCGTTCTTGGTTTTTGCTTTTATCTTTTTTAGCCCTTTCCAAAGTGGAAGGACATTGACTTCAAGTTTGGATTATGCTTGGCGCGAGGTCGCTGATGCCTCAAATATTGATTTGGAGATATATTCTGTTTATATAAATTCTGCAAATCAAATTATAGCTATTGCAATTCCTGGTGCTCCGGCTATGAATGCTACGGTTGAGGACAGCAATAGCAATGCTGTTGCGTCTTATACTGACTTGAGCGGGAATGTAAACTTTCAGAAACCTCCTAATAATTTTGTAAGAATTAAGTTCGGCGAGGATTTTGTGCAAGGAAATCTGATAAGCGGAATTCTTTTGGCTAATACAGAGTATACTGTTTCTTCGTCGGAGACAAATAAGGTTTTTTCCGAAAAAAAATTGTTTGATTTGAATGCAAGCTATTATGCTGGTTATTCTACTTTAAAGACTAATTTTAATCTTCCAAACAGGGTTGACTTTGGGTTTACAGTTGGACTTTCAAACATAAATATTTCAGCTTCTAAAGAGATTCCTGAAAATGTTGAGGTTTTATCTAAAAATGACCGAGTAGCTGTTGTGAGAATTCCAAGCGGCGTTATTGAATATGCTGATGTGGGGGTTTTTGTATGGTGAATAAACATGGATTTATCAGAATTGTGGAAGTTATGGTTGCGATTACTTTGATTCTAGGTGTGCTTATTGTTGTTTACAAAAACAGAAGCTCTGAACAAAGAACATCGGACTTAACTGAAATTGCGAGAGATGCTCTTAGAGAGGTCAGCTCAAAAGAAAACTTGCGAAATGAAATTGTTGTTGCGCAGACAAATACTGCGCAGATGACAAATACAATTACATTCATCAATAACAGCATACCAGATTATATTTTATTTGAACTGCGCTCATGTGATATAAGCAGTGCATGCGGGCAGTCAAATTACAGAGGAAATGTTTATTCTGCCGAGAGAGTAATAAGTGCTGACACAAATAATTTTGACCCGATTAAATTACGTTTGTTTTTGTGGTTGGATGAATAAAATGAAAAAATACGAGCTTTTAGAGCACACATCTGAATTAAAATTAAAAATTTATGGAAAAAGATTGGAAGAAATATTTGAAAACTGTGCCTTGGCTTTTTCAGATATAATATCCAGAGGAAAAAAAGTTAAGAAAAATAAAATAAAGGAAATTGAAATTTCAGGAAAGGATTTTGAGAGTTTGATGTATAATTTTATTGAAGAATTAATTTATTTGCTTGATGCTGAAAATCTTATTGTTTCTTCTGCTAAAGTTAAAGTTGACAAGAATAAATTGAATGCAGATATTTACTGCGATTCAGCTGATAATTATAAAAATTTAGATTATATAAAATCTGCGACTTATGCTGAAATGTATATAAGACAAAAAAAAGATAAGACTTGGGAAGCGCAGGTTGTTGTGGACGTTTGAAAATTCTATGAATTTTCAAGCCACAAAAATTTAGGGTTTTTGATGTTTGATAGATTAATAAACTACTAGTCTCTTTTAATGAAATGAAAGAAAGAATTAGAAGAATCTTAGATAATGTATGGGAAATTGGAAAGGAAAAAGGAATGAATGTGCCTGGAATAGTCTTTGCTTCTGATTCTCTCTTTGAAAAAATAAGAGACGATAAGACAATTGAACAGATTAAAAACGTTGCTAAACTGCCAGGAATTGTGAAGGCAAGTTTTGCGATGCCTGACGCACATCAAGGTTATGGAATGTGCGTCGGAGGAGTTGCGGCATTTGATTTGAAAAAAGGAATTGTCAGCCCAGGCATGACAGGCTATGATATAAATTGCGGAGTGAGGCTTTTAGCGTCAAATTTGGATAAGAAAGCATTCCTAAAAAAAAGAAAAGAATTTATTCATCAAATTAAAAGAGATGTACCTTCCGGTGTTGGAAAAAAAAGCGAATTTAGGTTGAACAATAAAGAAATAGAAATGGTTTTGGAAAAGGGTGTTGAGTGGTGTGTTGAAAAAGGTTATGGAAAAAAAGAAGACATAGAAAACTGCGAGGATAATGGATGTATTGAAGGAGCTGATGCGAGCAAGGTTTCTGCAAAAGCGCGAGGAAGGGGCATGAGCCAGCTTGGAAGCTTGGGAGCTGGAAATCATTTTCTGGAAGTGCAGGAAGTTGAT